>CBFDBV010000004.1:0-33942 GCA_965603135.1 uncultured bacterium | reverse complement strand
GCCGAGGTCGAACTCTACGGGCGCGAGCCCACCGAGGAAGACCGGCTGGCGGCGGCCGCCGCGGCCTACGAGATCGGGCCGGAGATGCCGCCAACGACAGATGCGGAGCGGCATGATGAGCATTTCTTCTATCTGACCGGCGAGGGCATCCGGGTGGCGGTGGACCGGGTGCATGGGCTGGTGGGGGGCATCTGGAAGCGCGAGCATGCGGAGAAGTGCCTCGAGCGGCTGGCGGACAAGTACTACCTGCTCACGCGCGAGGAGGACGTGGAGGCCGGCGAGTACGATGATCGCGTCGAGGAGGTGCTGGAGGACCGCGCGGGTGGCCCGCTGCGGCTCAGGTGCTCGAACCCGAAGCTGCCCGATGTCACCATCGAGAAGACGTACACCCTCAGCCCCGACGGGCGGAGGCTGATCAAGCGGGTGGCCTTCGTCTCGACCTCGGACGCGCCGGATCGGTTCCTGACGCCCGCGGTGGGCGGACTGCTGACCGAGGACTTCCGGCGCGGCGGGGTGTACATGGGCTGCGACCGGGGCCTGGGGGCGCGGCTGTTCGCCGAGGAGGTGACAGTGCCCAGGCAGATCGGCGCGCTGGGGGCTCGCAATGCCAAGGTCGTCATCTTCGAGCGCTATGATCTGGGCTGGGGCCTGGCGCAGTACCGCTACAAGGTCAATGACCACTACTGCCGGCCGCTGACCTCGCGCTGGCACGAGAAGGCGAACCACCCGCCCATCTACCTGCCGAATGGCTGGGAGTTCGGTGTCGCCACGCTGCACCTCGCGCCGAAGCAGGAGCAGTCCATCGAGACCCAGCTTGCGCTCTTTGAGGGGCGGCAGTACGACTTCTACGGGATGTACCGGAACCTGCCGGAGGTCGCCGAGGCGTTTGCATCGGTGCAGCGGCCGGAGTGGGTGCGGGACCTCAAGACCGGGTGCAACGTCGCGCTCAACCCTCTGACCGAGGACCTCACGGGCCCGCTGATGCCGGTGCAGCGGAGCTTGCAGATGACCGAGACCGGAGGGCTGTGGAACCTGACGCACATCCATGGCGTCTGGGGCGAGTGGTTCACCGAGGGCGTGGTCACCAACGGCTACGGGGCGAAGATAGACACGCAGTGGCTGAAGGACTACATCGCCGCCGTGCAGCGGATGTCGCCGAGGGTGAAGGTGGGCGTGTACACGTGGGCGTGGGCCGTGCACCCGCGCTCGAAGGCCTACCGCGAGCACCCGGAGTGGTTCATCACCACGGACCGCGACGGGCAGGTGTTCAACGCCTACTCGAATATGGTCCTCAATCACGCGCGGCGGTTTTCAATCGCGGAGAGCATGGACGAGCTGATGGATCAGTTCGCGCGTGTGATGACGGACTTTAAGGGCGACTTCTTCTACCTGGACGGGGGCGGCGGCGGGCAGAACCTGATTGACTGGGAGCACCTGGCCTGCGATCAGGACTACGACTACCAGGAACTCTACCGGCGGATACGCGAGGTGACGACCGCCTGCGGGGACGACAAGGCGGTATGGTTCAACGCTCGCACCGGGCCCTACTGGGACATCGGCTACTACGAGGGCATTGACCGGATGCTGCACGCGGCGACGTGGCGCGACTCTGCCGACGGGCTGTCGGCGGTGAAGATACGGCAGGCGTACGATCCGGGGCAGGTCGTGGTGCCGCTCTACTGGCGGGCATCCACGCTGCCGTTCTTCTCCAACTACTGCATCGGGCTGGGGATCACGCCCTCCCGGCCGCTGGGGGCGGACGACCAGCGAGAGAAGCTGCCGTTCATCGAGGCCGCGTACGAAACGCGCGGGCTTCGCTGGATTGAGGCCGACCTGGAGCCTGACTGGCGGGTTGACCCGGAGACGCAGATCGAGGCGTACGCGCTGAAGGAGGGCGAGGCAGCGTTCATCTCGGTGATAGACCACCGCGAGGACGCCGGCGGGCCGGCAGTCGTCTCGGCGGATACGGAGAAGCTGGGCCTTGATGCGGGGAGGCCCGTCTATGCGTGGACCTTCGCAGTGCGGGACATTCGCGAGGCGTGGCCCGCGCTCCCCGAGGCGACGCGGCGGGAGGTCTACCGGCAGACCGGATGGGGGCTGGACCTGGTCGCGCGGCTGCTGGGCGTGGAGGTCATCGAGAAGCCGGGGGGGCGGATCGAGCTTGAGATACCCACCGAGCCGCACCTGTTGCGGATGGTGATGTTGAGCAACTCGCCGGCGGGCGTGTTCTCAGTCGGCGAGCTGAGGACGAACTTCTGGAAGCCGACCAACCTGGGGGCGTCGGTTCATGCCGAGCTGAGCGCGGAAGGCGGGCAGATGGTCGTCAAGGCGGGCGCGCCCGACGCGGGCGCGGAGATCATTATATGTCCGCCGCCGGGGAAGGTCGTCAACCCCGGGAAGGGCGCGCTCAAGCCGGTGTTCGTTGGCGAGCGAAAGCTCGTCATTCTGTCGGTGCCCGCGGGAGAGCACAGACTGGAGTTGGCGGTCACAGACGCGCCGCCGATGGACGCCGAACTGAAGGTGAGCTGCCCTGAGGAAGTGGCCGCGGGAGAGACACTCGAGGTAGCGACCGAGCCGCCAACCGGCAGCGCCCAGGTGAGTCTCTGCCGCGGCGATGTGTTGGTGTTCGGCGGCGAGGTTCCGGCTACGGAAGGCGTCCTTCGGGTCGCGGTGCCGGAGCAGGTCCACGGCGGCGAGCTTGAGCTGAGGGTGGCGGCCGCTGGCGCCCGGAGGGAAATGGTGACAGGCAAGGCAGGCGTGAAGATCACCGGCGACTTCGAGCCGGAGCTGGTGCCCGTGGCGCTGCCGAAGAGGGGGCCGAAGCTGGAGATCGCCGAGGTCAACAAGACGGTGAAGGGGATCAAGGTGCTCAGCGCGGGCACGGATACGCACGACGGGCATGACGGAGGGCTATTTGCGCAGGTGGACGCGGAGAGGCTGACCATCGCCGGCGGCAACCTCGATGCGCCGCGCAGCCGCTACGGCTACGGCTTCGGCGGGTTGGAGCTTGAGGGCGCGCGGGTGCTTACGCTCAGAGTCAGCAACACCTTCCACGACGCGTGGACGTACTACCGCAGCCGAGTGTCGTATCATCCCAAGTACACCAGCACGTTCTGCGGGGTGATGGTGGACTATCATACGGAGGAGGGTTACACGCGAAGGGTGGCGCTCGGCCTGGGGCTGATAAACCCGAAGCGCAAGGCCCCGCGGCCCGGGTGGGGGACCAAGGCCCCGCCTGACGAGTTCATCTCCCTGGGCGATGTTATCCACGAGGGCGGGGAGACGGAGATGACGATAGACTTGGCCACGTGGGCGCCGGCAGGCTGGGACGGCCGGTGCTGGCTGGCGGCGGGCGCCGACAATGTGCTGCCCTCGCGGCGCATCTACGTGCAGATCCTGGAGAATGCCGACACGCCGGAGGGCAAGGAGATCATCGAGGGCGAGGCGATGGGGGACTTGTACAAGATCCGCAGCTATCGAGTCTGCCGCATGCCCGCTGCGCCGGCGATTGATGGCAAGCTGGCGGATGAGGCGTGGCGCGAACTCAAGCCGGTGAAGGACTTCGGACTGCTCGGCCGGATGGGCAGCTCCACCCAGGCCACGCGCGCCTGGCTGGCCTACGACGATGAGAAGCTGTACGTGGCCTTCGACTGCCCGGAGAGCGAGAAGCAGCAGCTCAACACCGCCGCCAAGAAGATCTGGAACCAGGACGCAATTGACTTCGCTCTCGACGTGGACGGCGACCGCGAGGACTTCCAGCAGATCATCGTCAACTGCAAGGGCGAGTTCGAGCAGTTCTCCCAGGGCACGGGCGGGGAGAAGACCGTCTGGCAGATCGAGGTGGGGGTGGCGCAGTACGAAGGCGGGTGGTCGGTGGAGGTGGCGATACCGTGGTCGGAGATCGGCGCGAAGCCCAGCGCGGGGATGAAGTGGACCGGGAACTTCGTGCGCTACCGGCCCTACCCGCCCACCGACGAGATGCAGACCTGGTCGGCGATGCCGGGGCCGGCGGTCAATGAGGCAGCGCGCTTCGGAGACATGGTCTTTGAGTGAAGGGCAAAGGGCAAGCGGCAAAGGGGAACGGCGGACAGCAGCCAACGGCGGCGACGTGCCGCGGCTTGCGTCAGGCCGATATGTGTGACGGAATCCTTGCGTCGGGGCAGGCAGGGGACAGGTTCGGTTTCGTCGAATCCTGCAGCGTGAAGGCCGAGATGTTGCAAGAGGGCAGGAAATGAACCCGCGGACTGTCACTCTCGTGCGAAACGTGCTCCAGGTCACGCTGGCTATGATGGCCGCGGCCAGCATCTTCGGCTGGTTCATCACGTTGGGGCTGATCGCGGGCAGACGGGGCAGCGAGTGGACGCCGGCGCTGGCGCTCGGGCTTCTGACGGGCCTCTACGGCTTGCTGGGATTCGCGGTGGGCAGCGTGATGACGCGGCGACACGGAAAACAGGGGATGACGACCGCCGTGCTGGGCACGATGCTCGCCTGGGCCGTGATCGAGTTCTTCTTCTATCTCTATCGGATCAGCTCGCCGCAGATGCGTGCGCCGTTGATCGCGGCCGTGCCCCTGGCGGCCATCGGAGGCATTGTCAGTCTGAGCCGAGTTCGGGACCGGGAAGTGGGCGCGCAGGAGCTGGAAGAAGAGCTGGCGGCGATTGCGACGGACGAGGATGAGGCAGAGTGAGGGTTAGAGAGGCGCTGGCTGTGCTCGTGGCGTGCGGGCTGGGGCTGCTTTTGGGTGGCTGCGGGGGGGAGATAGGCGGGCCGACTCCGGTGCGCCGCTCACCCAGGAGCAACTCCTACGACGGCGGGCGTGGTGCAAGCGGAGCAGGCGCGCCCGGGCGGGCCGTCTCGGTCACCGCGCTTGAGCAGGACTATCACGGCTGGCCGGCATTGCACCTCTCCAACGGGATCGTCAGCCTGGTGGCAGTTCCGGCCGTCGGCGGGCGCGTGATGGAGTACAACCTGGGCGGCGCGAAGCTGCTCTGGGTCAACGAGCAGGAGTACGGGCAGCTCTACCCACCCCCGCGCAGCAAAGAGGAGCGCAAGTGGCACAACTTCGGCGGATACAAGGTCTGGCCCGCACCGGAGAGAGAGTGGGGCGGGCCGCCCGATCCGCTGGGCTCCGAGCTGGATGGCGGACAGTGGACCGGAGAAATCGTGCCCCCGTCAGGCGATGCGGCCGCCATCAGGCTCGTCAGCGGACCCGATGCCAGCGTCACAGGGCTTGAGATCACGCGAGAGGTCGCCCTGCCCCGTGACACCACCGAGGTCCGCGTCAAGGAGACCTTCACCAACGTCACCCAGCGCACCATCACCTGGAGCATCTGGGATGTCACCCAGGTCGCCGGCCTCGTGGACGCCAACGGCGAGCCCACGGGCAAGGCGCAGGTGTTCGTGCCGCTGAACCCGGGCAGCCGCGCGCAGGGCGGATACTGGATGTCCGCCAAGCAGACGGAAACCGAGCAGTACCGCACCATTGACGAGGGCCGGCTGCTGGAAGTGACCTACCGCAGGCAGTCGGGCAAGGTCTTCGCCGACAGCGCGGCCGGCTGGGTGGCCTACGTCAATGACGAGGCCGGCCTGACCTACGTCAAGCGCTTCAAGGTTGAGGCCGGGGCGGAGTACCCCGACGACGGGGCCACCGTGGAGGTCTACACCAGTGGCGGGCTCCCGTACATGGAGGTGGAGGTGCTCAGCCCGCTGACGGAGCTGAAGCCCGGAGCGTCCTTCAGCTTCAGCGAGAGCTGGTATGCGACGAAGCTGAACGCGCCGGTGCTGGAGGTCAGTGAGTTCGCCGCGATCCGGAAGCGGCCGACCCTGGAGGTGACCGACGCGGGCCTGCGCGTGACCGGGGAGCTGGGCGTATTCGCGCCGGGGCAGATCAGAATCACGGCCGCCGATGAGGGCGGGGCCGAGGTGGGCCAGGCCGCGACCTTGGCCGTGTCGCCGAGCCAGACCGTGGTGCTCGATCAGAGCATCGAGCAGATCGAGGGAGCGACCACCGTCCGCATAGAGATGCTGGACAAGGCGGGGCAGGCGCTGGGGACGATCGCGACGCTCGCCATCCCCGGTAACGAAGACGCAGCAGAGGCCGAGGCGGGCGGATGCCCCTGCCGCATGGCAGCAAACGACGGCTGACGGCGGCTGACGGCGGCTGACGACAACGGCAAAGCGACGCGGGCCTCGCGGCGACGACAATGACCACGCGGCCGGCCATCGGGCCAGCCGCGAACTGTGAGTGATGATAGTGCAAGAATTCAGGGACTTCGAAGTCGAGGGCCAGAGGATCGCCGCGACGCTCCATGTCCCGGAGGTCGGGCCCGCGCCCGGGGTCCTGATGTGCCACGGGTTCACCGGGCAGCGCATCGAGGCGCACTTCCTCTTCGTCAAGGCCGCGCGCGCCCTTTGCCAGGCGGGACTCAACGTGCTGCGCTTCGACTTCCGAGGCTCGGGCGAGAGCGACGGGCTTTTCGAGGAGATGACCATCGAGGGGGAGATCACCGATGCGGTCGCCGCGCTGGAGGCGCTGTGCGCCGAGCCGAGTCTGGCGGTGAGCCGCATCGGCGTCATCGGGCTGAGCCTTGGCGGGCTGGTGGCCGCGTGCCTGGCGGGGCGCGATGAGCGGGTGAAGGCGCTCGTGCTGTGGTCAGCGGTCGCGGACCTGCCCGGCGTCTTCGCGCACCGCGCGGACTTCGCCGACGCGGCCGAGGCCCTCGCTCAGGATGGCGTCATTGAGCAGGGGCCGCACCGCATCGGAGCCGGCTTCATCGAGGATTGTCGGCGCGTGGACCCGCTGGCCGAGATCGCGTCCTACCGTGGCCCGGCGCTGGTGGTGCATGGCGGTGGCGACGAAGCCGTACCGCCGGAGCACGCCGATATGTACGTCCGCGCGCTGCCGACCGATGACAAAACGGGGCACATCATCGAGGGCGCGGATCACACCTTCGGGCGCGTTGACTGGGAATCGGAGGCCATCGAGGTCACTGCGCAGTGGCTGGCTGCCAGGCTCTGAGCGCGCTCTGATCGTGGTGACTGCTCGGCCTGTCGCGCCACGGAGGTTCGAACGGGGGACAGTCATCCCGCTAGGCGGGATGACTGTCCCCTTTCGCTCCTGGCGCGGTCAGATGCGCATGCACCTGGCAAAGCCGTACGGATGCGGCGGCAGGAGCGGGCCGTCCGCCGGCGGCTCGTCGCGGGTGATGGCCCGGCGCGCGCGGGCCTCGTAGCCCGTGATCCACGCCTCGGTCCTGACAGAGGCGGCGCCCTCGCCCAGGAGGTCCACGGTCAGCGAACTCCAGCCGCCGTCCGGCACCTTGAAGACGTAGTCATCGCGCTCCCGCGGGCCGACCGGCGGCAGGAAACGGGCCGTTCCGTAGCCCCGCGTCTCCTTGCGGAAAATCCTCTCGGCGGCAAGAATGTGCCGGGCCTCGCCCCCGCGATAGCGCGAGCTGCCCGCGCGGACCGTGACGGCGTCCAGGACCTCCTGCGGGCCGCGCAGCGTCACGAGTAGCTCGGCCCTCTCGAAGCGGTGCGGAATCCCCGCGTACCACTGGAGCCGCCAGCCACCCTCGATGGCTTGGTCGGCGGTCTTCTCAGCGGTCACCTCGGGAATCTGCATGTCCGGGTGCACGGTCGGGCCGATCTCGTCGGTCAGCGGCTTGTTGCCCGGGAAGGAGTACTCGACGCCGCCCTCGCAGGCCTGCACCATGAACGGCACACCGGGGATGGGGGAGAGGTCCTCCGCCGCGCTTCGCGCGGTCCCCTCCGCCACAGCCGGGCCCGCCGGCTCGCGTAGCAGTCTGATGAGCCGCACCTCGTGGCCCAAGAGCGTCAGCCCTTCGAGTAGCGGGAGGTCCTGCCAGAAGGGATGGACCTGCCTCATCGTGCGGGGGGCGTAGCCCAGTTCGTTGGCCCAGGTCATCGCGACACTCTGCGGCTGGGGCGACGGATTGCGCAGCACCAGCCAAGCGCTGTCCGCCGAGGGATGGAGGAACCCGTACACCTCGCCGAAGGCCGGATTGCCGCCGACCATTCGGGTGCCGGGCGTCCCCAGCTCATCCGCGTGGTGGTGCATCCAGTCGAGCGCCTGCTGGAGCATATCGGCCTGCCACTGCCTGACAGCCTCCGGGCAGAGCGCCATGTGCAGGTAGGTGGTCCCCCTGGTGAAGGCCAGCACGACGTTGTCGAGCCAGGTGTGCGGCTCCTGCGCGAAGCAGTTGTCCAGGGCATCGGTGAAGCCGTGGTCGTCGAAGGCGTCCAGGGGACAGGGCGTCTCCGAGCGGCGGGTGATCTGATAGTACATAGCATCCCGATGGGTGATCTCGCGGTCGCGCTGGGTGCGCGAGGGCCAGGAGGCGTACTCGCAGTCGCCGGAGTTGACCAGCCACACGTGGTTCGCCCACTGAAGCCACCACGGGCTGGGCCACCAGCCGTTGCGAGTGACAAGCTCCGGGTTCTTCGCCCTCATGCGCCGGTCAATGCGGTTGAAGGCCTTGATGGAGGCCTCGCGGACGTGGTCGGGCGTCGGGTAGCGTTCGGCGAACTCGCCGCTGGTTGCGCACTCGTTGTCCCAGTCTATCTTCAGGTGCCTCGCGCCGATCTCGCCGACCAGCCGCTCAAAACGCTGAGCGAGCGCCTCCTCATACTCCGGGTGCATCATTATCACGTACTCGCCGTGACTGTACGTAGCGGCCGGACCTTCGCCCGTCTTCCATCCCTGGGACTTGATCCAGTCCATGTCAAAGCCGGTGCGGCCGTTGTGACTGACCCACAGCGACAACTCCAGGCCCTTCTCCTTGAGCGCCTCGGCGAAGGCAATGAACCGGCTGTCCTGGTCATCATCGCCCTTGTGCCGGAAGAGCGACCGCCGCTCGAAGTAACCTGCGTCAATCGCCAAGGCGTCCGGACGCAGGCCCAGCTCCAGCATCGCCTCCACGAAAGCCTCGTTGGCCTCGAAGGAGCCGAGATACTCGCCGTGCCCGAGCGCGCGGCTGCACCAGCCGACGGTGATGGTCACGAACGGCCTGGAGAGCCGCGGCAGGCGGATGTGCCAGAGGTAGTCCATAAAGGCCTGGGCGACGTGGTGGTGATGGCTGGCCGCGCCGTAGACCGCGGGGAAGCTCTCAATGACACCCTCGTCGTCCCAGACCGGGTGATGGAACAGCTCCAGGCGCTCACCGGGGACGGTGAAGGCCGCCGGGTGCTCCAGGCCGATGAACCAGTCGTCGGCGTACACGGGATAGCCGCAGCCGGGCTGGGTCCCGTAGGTGTCCAGGCCGGTCTGCTCCTCGGCATCGGGTCCACCGCGAAGGCCGTAGCCGACGCGCCGCAGCGGAGCGGGCGGCACCTCCTGTACGTCCACCCAGACACGGTCCGGGGTCGGCGTGTCGGGCGCGCTTCGCAGGACTAGCTGCTTGCGGAACCAGGGCTTCTCTTCCTCCAGCCGGTACTTCACCTCCGCCTCGATGGCGGCGCCCTCATGCTGGTACGAGAACACAGTTTCCTCCGAGGTCGCCGCTACGTCAGCGAGAGCGAAGCTGTCCCCGCTGAGATCCTCGCCCATCACGCGCAGCGCGAAGGCCGGGAAGCTCAGCTCCCGGGTTCGGCCTGAGAGACGGTTCTGTGCGCGCAGCTTGCCCTCTTCCCAGCTCAGGCAGAGGGCGGGGTTCTCAAGCTTCACGCTGATGGCTTGCGCATCGTCGCTCATACGCACACTCCCCTCTTCAGGCTGACGCACACCGGGCTTGGGCTTGTCTCCTGCGGGCCGGCTCTCCCCGGCACCCCGGCTCCTCCCGGCCGTCCGTTCCAGCGAGGAACGCCCCTCACTTCTTGATGAGCCTCGCCTCGCCCCACCAGGCGTAGTCGTTGGTGATGCCGTCCCCGCCGTCCGTGACCACCAGCTTCAGCTCACTGGCGCCGGCCACCTCCACGACTACCGGCAGCACCGGTTGACCGAGGCGGTAGAGCGGGCTCTTGTAGTGCTCCTGGCCGTCCACGTAGATGATGAACTCAACCGAGCAGTTCGGCTTGGTGGTGCCAATGCCGGCGGCGGCCACGAAGGTCCTGTATTGGCCGTCGAGCGGGTAGACGAACTCGGAGGCCGCCTGAGCGTAGACGGACTTCGGGTAGTCCCGGCCATCGCCCGCCGTGTTCGTCACCAGCTTGACCGAGCCACTCAGCCCCTCCCAGCTCTTGCCCGCCGGCAGCCAGCCGACGGTGGCAGATACGGGCTCGAGGTCCAGCAAGTAGGTCAACTGCGACTCCGGCACGCCGCGGACCGAGGGAGGATACTGCACCTCCCAGTCCGGGATGATGCTCTGCCGGCGCGCCTGATACTCCTCTGTCTCCTCGCCCATCACCTTCAGCTCGACCACGCGCGCGCCGCCGAAGGCCGAGTTGCGCAGCACCGTCAGCCGCACATAGCGCGCCTCGACCTGCTCGAACCAGCGCTCGGTGCCCTCGGGCCGGGCGTTGTCCTCGTTGCGGCTCTCGTCAATGACCGTCTGCCACTGTTCGCCATCAGCCGAGGCCTCGACGATGTACTTGTAGACGCGCAGGCGCGTCAGCAGACTCTCATGCCCCCACCAGTGCAACAGGATGAAGATGTGGTCAATGGCGCGGACCTCGCCCAGGTCCACCTCCAGCCATTGTGGCATCTCGAAGCGATAGTGGCGCTTGGGATCGCTGTCAGACCACCAGTAGTTGTCGCGGCCGAGATTGCCGTCCACGGCGTTCTCAGGTGGGTAGTTCGCCAGCGATGAATACGCCTTAACCGGCTGGTTGAGTGCGTAGTTCACGTAGCGAGTGCGGGTGCCCAGGTCAATCTCCTGAGGCTGAAGTTCGTAGACGCGGATCTCGCCGCCGTGCATCGTCTCGGAGATGACCGCCTTGCCATCCACCAGAGCCCAGTTGACGTCGCGGTCCCCATGCCACTCCACGACGTCGGCCACCGGCGTGCGGCAGACGATCTGAAAGGGCAGCTCCTTCAGGGGGTGGGTCGCATGCACGCAGGCGGTGCCGTATCTCCTCGGCACGATCTGCTCCCGCGCGCAGGAGTAGTTGTACATCGCCACCACCCAGCCGTCGCCTTTGCGGGCCACGCTCCAGGACAGGTCGGGCCGGCTCTCGGGCCGGCAGCGGACCTCGATGGGCGTGGTGCCGGCGGCCAGGTGCTCGAGGAAATGCGGCACGAACTTGAGCAGGGGCTTGCTCTGGTAGCGGATGCCCCGCCAGTTCTTGACCTCGCGGGCCTCCTGCTCCACCGCGTAGTCAGCCAGCAGGACTACCACGTGCCCCTCGCCGAAGCGGTTGCGCGTCACCACCGGCCGATCTTCGCTGTCCTTGCAGACGGCTTCGGCCGTGGTGAGCGTCGCCGTGCGCAGTTGGTAGGGCTGCTCCTGCGTGAGTTGGTCGTCGAGAGTGCAGATAACGTCGCCACCGGCCACGCTCTCGCCCGTCAGCTCCAGGCCCAGGAAGTCGCTCGGCAGATGCGGTGTGACGTCCGGCGCGCAGAGGACCAGCGTCCCACCCTCGCGCACGTGCGCGATGACCTTGGCCGAGAAGTCCTCATCGAAGCTCATCCCGCCCAGCGCCAGCAGCACCTCGTAGTTGGCCAGCGCCTTCTCGTCGGCGCCTGAACCGGGGACGTTCGGCTGGAGAATGTCGAAGATCTCGCCCAGCGGCGCGGTGCGCGAGTACCCACCTACGCCCTCCGCGTGACGGTGCTCGGGAAACAGCGTCTGGAAGAGTCCCTCGTTGAAGAAGTCGGCGTCGTCGTTGGGCAGGTTGTAGCCGAAGTAGGTGACGCCACGCCCGGGAAATGACCGGTTGTAGTCCAGCATCAGGGCGATGGGCGCCACCGCGACGCCTCGCTCCGGGTGCCGGTCCACGAAGTCCAGCATGTCCTTGAGGATGTAGCCCAGCGTCGAGAGTTCCATCTGACCGTCGCCCTCGATGTCCTGCATGCAGCTTGCCGGGATGCCCTCGTTGACGTAGTAGCTCGCGCCGATCAGATAGGGGCGATACAGGTAGTACCAGATATGCGGAAGGGGCATACCCCACTCATCGCCTCGCGTCGTGAACCAGGCGCGGTCGAAGTACGCCCACATCTCCGTCGGCTCGTGGCCGCGCCAGACGAACTGGAACTTGCCGCCGCCGAACTGCCGGTTCATCCCCCGCAGGCGCGCGGTGGCGAAGGCGTCGGCCCCCTTCTCAGCCACGCACACCGTCTCCGGCAGAGAGGCCAGGTGATAGCTCCCAACGTACATCCCCCAGGCGACAGTCCGGCCGATCGGCCGATAGAACTCCTCGCAGTAGAGGTCCGAAAGCCGCCGCAGCTCGGGCCGCGTCCATTCGTGCTCCAGGTCGCGAATGAAGGGCAGCTCCTTCTCCAGCCGCGGCATCAGATCGTTTGCGAAGAACTCGACCGCCACCTCAGGCTTCCACAGATGCATAGACGAGCCGACCCAGCGCTCGCCGGTCTTAAGGTAGTGGAACACCGGCTCCAGGCGGTACACCGTCTCCGGCTGGCCGTCGCCGATCCACTGCTCGCCGATGATCGCCAGGAGTTCCTCCGAGGGCGGGGGATTGCCCTGGAACCGGTGATAGAAGATGGTGTGGATGGGCCAGCCGTTCTCGAGCATGCTCTCGATCGTGCGCCGCATCCCGGAGTCCTCGGCGAGCTTCTCCCGCTCCTCGGGCAGGTAGTACTTGATGTAGCTGAAGTTGGTGTGACCGGGGATGAGCCGATCCAGAAGGCCGACCTGGCGGAGCTTGTCTATCGCTTCGTCCTTCAGCCACAGGTACGGCCCCTGGCCGGCCATATAGAAGTCCCTGGGGCCAATGGCGCGCGTCTGCCAGTACTCGTTGAACGACCAGTCCGTCGCCGGCGGCACGAGCGGCTTCACCTGCTCGGCGTTGGGATGCTCGATCGCGCGCTGCCAGGGGAGAAGCTCCTCCGCACCGTGGGCGAACCTGGGAAGACAGACGCTCAGCGTCACCAGGATGCTGGCCAACGTGCTCATCTTCACGCCAGGGCAACTTGCTGTCATCCCCTTACGCTCCTTGAATAACGGTAACCACCGGCGTTGCCCGGGGCGGCGGGCAGTCAGGCCCACGCTACGGGAACGGCGGATAGGCGAAGGGCTGGCCTACCTCGCCCATCTGCTTGATGCCAAGATAGCCCAGGATGGAGATCTCCAGCATCCCGTTGGTGCCGGTGCGCATCCCAGCGCCGCTCTCCCGGGTCAGGAAGTCGCGCCACTCGCGCTCCACCGACCACCGCTCATCAAGGGTCTCCAGCCAGTCCTCAAGCCGCTCATCCGGCCCGATCGTGTCCTGGTACTCGGTGAAGAGCCAGTAGACGTAGGGTCCGACCCAGAACTCGAGCGGATACTCGTACTTGCGCCCGCGGATGTAACAGTCATCGGTCACGTAGTGATAGGCCTTCGCGGTGGCCTGGGCCGCGAGGTCAGCCTGCTCGGTTCGGCCCGCCTGGCGGTCGGCCAGGTAGCAGCCGAAGAGTCCCTCGCCGATGTAGATGTTGCCCAGGAAGGTGTGACAGCCGCCCTCGACCTCGTCGCCGCACTGCCAGTCGAACCAGCCGTTGGGCTTCATCTTCCAGAGCGTCCACTTGACGGTGTTGTCCATCGCCTCCCACCACTCGGCCGGGACCTCCTCGCCGAGAAGCTGCATCGCGTAGGCGTAGTACGAGAGGCCCGACAGCGCGCGGCCCAGGTAGACGTCGCACTGGCGGCCCTCCTGGTGGTAGGTGATCTGCTCGACGGTGCCGTCCTGCTTCTCGTTGAGGCGCAGGTGGCGGACGACGCCTGGGATGCCATCGGAGTCCTGAAGCGAGTGCGCGACCAGGTAGTCGGCGGCCTTGCGCGCGGCGGCGCTCAACTCGCGCGCATAGTCGCGCTTCTCGGGGATCTGCGAGTAGTAGATGATCCCCCGCGCGATGGGGCGGATCCACTCGCCGATCTGATTCGAGTCATAGTGACCGAACGGCTGCGTGCCTCCGCTCTTGCCGATGCCATCCTCGGTGACCAGCTCGTTGGCCCAGGTGATGGTGGCGCCGCTGGGCGCCTGCATCTTCTCGATCATGTGACGGAAGCTGTCCTCGATGAGGCCCTCGGTGAACTTGCAGCGCGTCATATCCCCGCTCTTCCTGAAGGCCTCGGCCGCGAACAGCAACCCCGTGTCGCCGGCCTCGTTGCCCTCCGTATGCTTGCCGGTGGTGTGAGCGAAGACGCGCAGGAAGTCGGCGTAGGTCTGCTCGCTGAGCGGATCGTAGCTGTGAGGCAGGTGGATGTCGGTGCGGCACATTATGTCGCCGTGGAGCAGGTCGCGAACCCACAGAGACATGGCGGTGCGGATGGATAGGACGGTCAAGGTCATACTCTCGTTGGGCGCGCGGATGTACAGATCATCCGAGCCGACCCGGCCGCCGAGCACGGAGCCATCGGCGCTGAGCAGGTCGGTGACGACCGAGTAGTACCCGGGCTGGAGGTTCGCCGCGGAGAGGTCTGCCTGCGCGGTGACGCGGGTCATCTCGCCCGCGGGGAGTTCAGCGCCCAGCGGCTGGGTGAACGAGGTCTCCCAGCCAGAGAAGACCTCGTGGAAGGCGAGACGGAGCGTGGCGTCGGGGCCGAAGCTAGCGCGCTCGCCGGTTTCGAAGACCATCAGGAGCGGGAGCGTGGCCGCGCCCTCATCGAGGATCACGGCCTCATCGCTGGTGTCGGCGCGCTCGCCCACGTAAAGGGCCATCCCCGCCTCGTCGGGGGCGAGCCCGGAGACCTCGCGCGTGAGGTTGCACAGGCGGAGGCCGCCGACCTCGAAGGTCATCTCCTCCTCGTGGGCGTACTCATTCTCGCACAGGAAGAAGTGAATGAGCGTCACCTTATCAATGTTGGGGAGATCGCGGATCTTGCGCGTCATCTGCACCCACTCGTCGGCGGGGGAGGGCTGAATGTACTCATTGACGACGCCCTGGCCGCCGGTATGCAAGATGAAGCGCAGCGTGGCGGGATGGTCGAAGCCGCGGTGGCAGCGAATCCAGTACTGGAGCGCGTCCCAGCCGGACAAATCCAGCGGCTCGGGCGGCTTGTGCTGGAAGGAGGGCCAGCCGAGAGGATACTTGCCCTCATTGAAGTGATCAATCTTGACGTGGAAGCGAAGATACGGCCCGCCCCAGGGGCCGTTCTCCTCGGAGCGGGTAAGGGAGCCCTCTTTGCCGCCGGAGTTCTCCCAGGCCCCGGCCATGAGGTCGTCGAGGGGCTTGACCTGGTCGGGGTTGGCACGCTCGATCCAGCGTTGCCAGGGGAGGAGGTCGTCCGCGGCGGGCGCTGCGACCGAGGCAACAAGGCTCATTATCGCGGCCGGCATCACAAGGCGCGCGGAAGTCATCGGCAGGCCCCTCTCTGGCTGGGTCTGGGGGACATTATAGCGGGCGGTGTGAAGGATGCAAGGGGACCGCTCCGGGCCCGCACATCTGGCACCCGCAATTCGCCCCTTCTGGGGGCTCATGCGGTCAAGAATGGACGGGAGGAGCGGCGCCGGAACATGCCCGGGCATGCTCGGTGGCGAGCGCGGGCTGGCCGCAGGCGAGGGCGGCTGCTGCATGATACGACGGAGGAGCGGCAAAGGCGAGGGCGGAAATGGGGGTGGGCGAGCAAGTCGGAGCGCGTGAGGGCGAACAGATGAGTGCTGCGGTGCTGGGCATAGTGCTGTTGGCGACCGGAGGGATGGCCTGGGCGTACGGGGACCCAGAGGAGATCACGCCGGAGGACGGGTGGGAGGACCTGGGGGTGCCAGTGAGGCGGTCGCGGATCTACTCCCAGGCGGTTGGTGCGGACACCAATGGCCGCGAGGTCTACTACCTGGGTATGACCGACGCCGAGCGGGCCTTCGTGCTGGCGCTGGAGCCGATGACCGGGGAGGGGAGGCAGTTCAACCTGGAGGGATACCCCGGGCGGGTGTGGCACATCTGCGCGCACTCGAACGGCAAGGCCTACGCGACGACGGGGTCGGGCGGGATCCTCGAGCTCGACGCGGCCACCGGCGAGCTCAGGTTCATCGGTAACCCGCCGGAGGGCGAGCACGTCGTCTGGGAGCTGTATGAGGCGTCGGACGGGCAGCTCTACGGAGGGACCTATCCACGGGCGAAGCTGGCGCGGGTGAACGTGGAGAGCTACCAGGTCGAGGACCTCGGACGTATGGACCCGGAGCAGAAGTACGTGCGCACCATCGCGACCGAGGGCGAGTACGTGTACTGCGGCTGCGGCGTGACGAAGCCGGCGGTGTGGGCCTACCACATCCCGAGCGGCGAGAAGACGCAGCTCTTGCCGCAGGATGCGCGCCAGGGGCCCGGGTGGGGAAGGGCGATGAAGCGGATTGACGGCCACGTCTACATCTACGGGAGCGGTGAGCCTAAGCTCCGGGTATCGGGGCTGGAACTGGCGCAGGTGGACGAGATCCCCAGGCTGCCGTTCTACGAGCTAGCCGACGGGACGCGGTTGTTCACCGCGGGCCGCTCCGGCCCGGATGGGGTCTACTGGGCCCATACGCCCGACGGCGAGAAGCGCGAGGTCCACTTCGTCTATGACTGCACCGGCACCAAGCTGTGGGACGTCTTCGAGGGGCCTGATGGCCGCATCTACGGGAACACCCATACGCCGATAACGCTGTTCGCGCACGATCCCGAGAGCGGCGAGACCGAGATCCTGGGCGACCCGGTCGGGCATGCCGGGCAGGTCTACGCGTCCACCTGGGTTGACGGGAAGCTGCACATGGCGGCCTACTCGGACTGCACCTACACGATCTGGGACCCGAGCCGGCCATGGGAGTTCGGGGCCGAGACGGAGAACAACCCCAGGAGGATCGGGAAGACATCGCGGCACCTACAACGGGCGGGGGACCTGATCCTGGCCGCGGATGGGAGGCACACGATCGTGGCCGGCATTCCGGGCTACGGGCGTGTCGGCGGGGCGATTTGCATCGTGGACCCGCAGGCTGCGCAGTTCGAGGTAGTCGAGAGGCCCGTTCACCCTCAGAGCCCGTGGGCGCTGTGCACCACTGGAGATGAGGACATCATCGCGGTGGGCACGAGCATGTACGGCGGCAGTGGGACCGACAGGGTCTTGAGCCCTGGGCGGCTGGTGCTCTGGAACTGGCGGACGCACCAGGCTGTCGAGGAACTGACCCCCTGGGAGGATGAGTATGTCATCAACAGCCTGGTGCGGATCGGCAGCGAGATCTGGCTCTGTGGCGCGCCGAACGGGAAGATAGCGGTCTACGACTTCCATAGGAGGGAGATCGTGCACGAGGCCGACTACGGGTACGGCGCGGGGAGGCTGAAGGTGCGGCCGGAGGATGGGATGATCTACGCGTCGCTGCGAGGGTGGGTGGTCAGAATCGACCCGGAGACGAGGGAGCATGAGCTGCTGGGGACGTATCCGGGGCTGCACGGGGTGATCGCGCTGTCGGGCGACTACCTATATGGGTTCAGGCATATGCGGCTGCTGCGGATAAGGCTGCGGTAAGGGCGGCAGAGCTGAGGCCGGGCCCCTCCAGACGCCCGGGGGCTCCCCTGGTCCGTACCCTGCGCAAACCGCGCCGCGTCACGCGTGGTGCACGCCACGCCAGCCCCCCCGGCGGCGCAGGCCGATACGTGTAGGGAGCAAGTGCCATTGTGCGAGGGTGGCCTGGCTTTGCGGGTGGGATACGCTTGCACTGGGAGCAAGGGTGAGGTTAAGCTTCGCCGCAACGGCCGCGACGACTGGACTGCCGAGGTGATCTGACGGTGGCTGATGAGAAGACCATCACCGAGCGGGCGGAGGCGATGATCGGGAGGCTGGGCCTTGCGCCGGGCTGGGATGCCTATCTCAGTCGCTGGATGGCAGCCTTGGCCTCATCTCTCATCGTCTGGTCGGTGGCCATCTCAGCGACTTGCCCGAACTCCGCGACAGCCTCCGGCTTCTTGCCCTGATCGGCCAGCACCCAGGCCAGGCCCCAGTGGGCGTCAACGTTGTCGGGGTCATGCTGGATCGCCTGGCGGAACGTGCTGGCCGCCTCGTCGAGCCTTCCCGCGCGCTTGGCGGCCATACCGGCTGCGACCAGGTCTTCCTCGCTGGTCGCTGGGGCACCGGTTTCCTCACCGAAGTCCCTCGCCATTCCCTCGGCCATCTCGCGCATCTTCGGCGCTATCTCTGCGAAGACCTCGCCGAAGCCTTCCATGAACCGAGCGGTCCTCTTGAGATAATCCGTCATGTCGATCTTCCACTTGCCGCCCTCTTTGACCAGCTTGATCTCTCGCAGAAAGGCCATTTCTCGCATGGGCGCTCCGCTGGGTGTCTTGCGCTTCAGGGGCACCGTCGCAGTATTGCCCTCGACCCGGGCCTTCTCCACCCTTTCGACGCCGAACACTAGGCCCCGCGCCAGTCCGGAGAGGAAGGGATACTCCGTGTCAATGGGCGCACCCGAGTCAGCGAACTGCGCGCTGAGCCGTGCCTGCATTTCGTCAGCCATCTTCACCGTATCCTGGCTCATCAGTGACCGGACAGCATCCTCGTCCTGGGCCCTCTCTGCTTCCATGAATTGGGCCACAATGTCCTCGGGCGTGGTGCGCAGGAACACCCACCATGCGGCCGCGGCACCCCCCAAGACGACCACCGCGACCACCAGAATAATGACGACGACGCGGCCCGCTCTCGGGCATGTCAGTCGCACTGCTCCGCTCTTCACAGTCCCCACCTCTTTCGCGACACCTGCTTGCACATATGGCACTCTGGCAAATCCAAGGGAGGTTTCCTGGCTAGCTTGACCGTTCCTCCCTGCGAATAGGAGTTTCGTCAAGATAGTAGCGAGGCCCTGCACGGGCTGCTCGCGCAGCCAGGAAGCAGGGCTCACTTGCATTCTGAGCGAGAGTAGGCTAACCTTCGCCAGCGCCGGGTGGGACAACGATGCCATCGAGGTGAGCAAAGAGTGGCTCATGCAGAGACGATGACGCAGCGCGCCGAGGCGATGATCGAGAGGCTGAGCTTCAATACCGCCTGTCTGCCGAACCGGACCTTCGAGGAGACCGTCGAACTCGGAAGAAGCCTGGGTTTCACAGGCGTCGAGTTGCTCTCCTTCGCAGACTACCGCCACACGCAGGGCGACCTGGCAGGATTCTACTTCGACCGCCTGACCGAGGAGCAGAAACAGGGGCTGGCGGAGCAGACCGCGCCCTTTGAGCATTTGAGTGCACACGCGCCGTTCTGGGACATCGCGCCCTTCTCGCCCAACCCGGGCATCCGCGAGGAGTCGCGACACCAACTCCTGACGGCCACGCAGGTGCTTGCGGAGTTGGGTGGCTCGACGATCACCACCCACGTCATCCCGAAGAAGGGCTACGAGCTGGACGAGTACCGGCAGGAGATACTGGATTTCTACCGGGAGTTGGGTGAGGTCGCGGGGGAGTGCGGGGTGACGGTAACGATCGAGACGGGCTGGCCGGTGGTCGCGGTCGAGCCCTTCGCAGACCTCGTCCACGACATTGACCATCCGGCGGTCGGCGCCAACGTTGACGTGGGACATCTGCGGGGGGCGATGAGCGCGGAAGAGAAGTCCTCCTCTGAGGCGGCGGCGATCTACAACGACCTGTTGGCGGCCCACCTCGAGTCCCTGAGCGAGAAGCTCTATCACATGCACCTGCACGACATTCGGCAGGAGGATTTCCGCGACCATCGGGGCGTGGGCAGGGGCTTCCTCGACTATCCGCGGCTGATGGGGCAGATACTGCGGCTGGATTACCAGGGCTTGCTGGTCTTCGAGCTGGAGGAGCCCGATGACGTTGCGGCGCTGGCGGAGAGCAGGGAGTTCGTGACGCAGTGCCTCCAGGAAACGGCAGCTAACGAGGGCTAACGACAGCGCACGACGGTTGACGGCAACGGCAGACCGTAACGGCAAGGCGCACGGCAGGGGGCCCGCCGAGGCGGGATAGAGGAGCACGACCTGGCGATTGCGACCCGAAGGCAGTCTCCGCCTGGAGGGGCCAGAATCGGCGCAGGAGGCCCTCAGAAGCCACGTAGCTCACTCGGTGGCACTCGCTGCGCGCTCTTTGAGTTGACTTTGCGAGACGCCCTCGTATATACTTCTCCGCCCTGGGCCGGGCTTGTCGCGCCCGGCCCGACTGCTTCTGTGGGGCCCCTTGGCGGGGCTCCGAGCCGATGGGGCAAGGAGGCGCATCTGCCACGTCAGAGCGATCCAGGCGAGACGCCGCGGCGCGCGTCGAGATCGTGGATGCGGACCTGAGCAACTTGGTGGGCGAGCAGGACGCGAACCTGCGGCTCATCGAGGATACTCTCGCGGTGGAGATTGTACCGCGCAACGGCGTGCTGCAGATATACGGCAAGCAGGCCCCGGCCCGGGCCGCCGCCGAGGTGCTCCAGGCCTGCGTGGAAGCCATCCGCGCTGGAAGAACCCCCGGCCGCCGCGATGTGCGCTCGGCCCTGCAAGCGGTCGAGAGCGGACGCTCGGACCCGGCTGAGACGCTCCTGGCCGAGACCGTGGTGGTCACCCACCGCGGCAGGCCGATTCGACCCAAGACCCCCGGCCAGGCGCACTACGTGCGCGCGCTCCAGGAGAGTGACCTGACCCTGTGCGTCGGCCCCGCGGGCACGGGCAAGACCTACCTGGCAATGGCGGTGGCCGTTGCGACACTCAAGGCCGGGGAGGTCAGCCGCCTGGTGCTCTCGCGGCCCATCGTTGAGGCCGGCGAGGAGCTGGGCTTTCTGCCCGGCGATATGCTCGACAAGGTGGACCCCTATCTGCGCCCGCTCCACGACGCGCTGCACGACATCGTCGGGGCCGACCGCTGCCGCCGCCTGAGCGACCACGGAACCATCGAAGTCGTGCCGCTGGCGTATATGCGCGGCCGCACTGTGAACGATGCCTTCATGGTTCTCGACGAGGCGCAGAACTGCACCGTGGGCCAGTTGAAGATGTTCCTGACCAGGATGGGTTTCGGCTCGCGGATGGTCGTGACCGGAGACATCACACAGAGCGATCTGCCGCCCGACCGCGAGAACGGCCTGCGACACGGACTGCGCATACTGGCCGGCATCCCCGGAGTGGCCATCTGTCGCCTGGAGGCGGCCGACATCGTGCGGCACGACCTGGTGCAGCGCATAGTGGCGGCGTACTCGCAGGCCGAGGCCGCATCCGGCGTTCGCTCCGGCCCGGATGCGGGCTCAGGGGAGAGCGAGACTCCCGATGGGCAGAAAAGCCAGGAATAACAACAACGCCGCCGAGCCCCGAAAGCTCCTGGGCATGGAACTGACGCCCGTGTTCTATCGCCGGGCCGCCATGGCCCTGGGCACCTCTGTGCTGCTGTCTGTGGCGATGTGGGCGCGGGTGATGCCCGAGGCGGTGTCCGTGGAGCTGGGCGCCGAGGCCCCCCGCACGATCATCGCCCCCCGGGGCACCACCTACATTGACACCAAGGCCACCGAGGACCGGCGTCAGAGGGCCCGCGACGCTGTTGGCGACCAGTACGTCGGCGACCTCGAGGCCGCTGCGCTGGCCGCCCAGACCGTCAATGACATCTTCGCCCTGGTGCGCGAGGTCCAGGCCGACCAGCACCTGACCGACGACATCGCCCGCGCCGAGGGCCTCCAGCAGCGCCTGGACATCCCCATCACGCAGAAGGACGCCTATCTGGCCGTCGCCAGCGCCCCGGGGCCGCTGGAGCGCCGACGCGGCGCCGTGCTCCAGATCGTCCAGGAGCAGATGCAGAAGCCCATCCGCAACAACACCGACGACCTGCTCCAGGCGCGCGCAGCCGCGCGCCTGGCGGCCAAGGATCTCGTCCTCAAGCCCGCCTATCAGGAGATGGTCGGCGAGTTCGCCGCCGTCGCGCTCAGACCGAATCAGCTCTATGACGAGGAGAGGACCGCCGCCGAGCGCAATCGCGCCGCCGCCGCAGTCGAAGAGGTGCGCAGGCAGATACAGGCCGATGACATCATTGTCGCGGCCGGGGAGACGGTCACTCAGCGGCACCTGGACGTACTGAAGGCCCTGGGGCTGATGCGGCCGACGGTCAACTACGCCCAGGCCCTGGCGCTCTTCCCGGTGCTGCTGAGCATCGTGCTGCTGCTGGGCGCGTACGTCTCTCGCTTCTCGCCCGAGGTCTACGCCGACGATCGGCGGTTGCTGCTGCTCTGCGCCGTGTTGGTGCTGGCGGCGGCGGGCTTCCACTTCGCGCAGCAGTGGTCGGTCTTCGCGGCGTACGTCCTGGGGCTGAGCACGGCCCTGGCGATGGTGGTGGCTATGCTGCTGGGGGTGCGGCTGGCGATCGTGCTGAGTGGCTCGCTGGGCCTGCTCGCGGGCATGATTGCCGCCGGCAGCGACGTGCGCTTGGTCATCGTCACGATCCTGTGCAGCGCCTTTGCCTCCTACGTCATCTCCACCACCGGCAGCAAGAGCCTCACCATCGCCCGCGCCGCCGGCCTAGTCGGCCTGGCGAACGCCGTCCTGTTCGTGGCGACCAGCGAGGTCTTCGGGCTGCTGATATCCGTTCATCAGGTGGTGGCGACCGTCCTGGCGGGGTTGATCTCGGCCAGCGTGGCCGTGGTGGCGGTGATGGCCCTCGAGCGCGTGGTGGGCGTCACCACCGACCTGCGCCTGCTGGAACTTGGCAACCCGAACGAGGCAATCCTCAACCGGCTGCTCACCGAGGCTCCGGGCACCTACCAGGGGAGTGTCATGGTGGGCAACCTCGCCGAGCCCGCCGCCGAGGAGATCGGCGCGGACGCGCTGCTGGTGCGCACCGCGGCGATGTACCACGACATCGGCAAGCTCAAGCGCCCGTATTTCTTCATAGAGAATCAGTTCGGCGGGGACAATCCGCACGACAAGCTGAGGCCCCACCTGAGCGCCCTGACGCTGATAGCCCACGTCAAGGACGGCTACGAGTTGGCCCGCGAGATCGGCCTGCCCGACCAGATCGCCGCCGTCGTCCGCGAACATCATGGCACCTCGCTTGCCGCGCTTCCCCACCATGCCGCCGTGGAGCAGGAGGGTGCCGAGAACGTGAACGAGGCGGACTATCGCTACCCGGGCCCCAAGCCGCAATCGCGAGAGTCCGCGCTGGTGATGCTGGCGGACTCAGTCGAGGCCGCCGCCCGCACACTCGTTGCCCCTGACGCCGACGACATCAAGCAGCTCGTGGACGAGATCGTCGCCGGCAAAGCCAAGGACGGACAGCTTGACGAAGCCCCGCTCACCTTCGCTGACCTCGGAGCGATCAAGAGGAGCTTCGTCAGCACTCTCACCGGCATGTTCCACCAGCGCCTGCAGTACCCGAATAACGACAGCGAGGACGCCAACGACGGGGCGGACCGCGGACGTGAAGGTTGAGATCAGGAACTTGCAGGCGCTTGCGGTGGATGAGGGACTGCTGGGCGAGGCGGCCCAGGCGGCGCTGGAGCTTGCGGGCGGGGCGCTGGACGCTCTGAGCCTCGCACTCGTTGATGACGCGAGAATCCAGGCGCTGAACGTGCGGTATCGCAACGTGGACGCGCCGACGGATGTGATCGCGTTCGAGGCCGACGACCAGCCGGACGGCTCGGCCGGCGAGGTCATCATCAGCGTCGAGACGGCCGCACTGCAGGCTGGCGAGGCCGGTCACTGCCTCGAGCGCGAGATGTGCCTGCTCGTCGCCCACGGGGTGCTGCACGTGCTGGGCTACGAGGACGCCGATCCCGAGGGCGCGGCGCAAATGCACGGCCTGCAGGATAAAGTCCTGGCTGAGTTAGAGGAGCCTTTGCAGAGATATGAGCCGCGAACCGGACAGGCCTGAGTCGCCCGCCGCCGGTCGGCGCAGACGCTCTCTGGGCGAGAGCTTCGGCCACGCCTTCGAGGGCCTCTTCTATGTCTTCAATACCCAGCCCAATATGCGGATTCACAGCGTCATCATTGCGCTGGTGCTGCTGGCCGCGTGGGGCTTCGGGGTCAACCGCGTCGAGATGCTGCACCTGCTGGTGTGTATGTCCCTGGTGCTCATCGCGGAGATCCTGAACACCTCACTGGAGCTGGTCATCAACCTCCAGGTCGAGGGCTTTGAGCGCCAGGCGAAGATGGCCAAGGACGTGGCCGCCGCGGCGGTACTGGTCGCCTCCGTCTACGCGCTGCTGGCCGGGGTCGCCATCTTCATCGGCAACGAGAACTTCCGGGGGCTGTTTCAGATACCGCCCGAGATGCCGGCGCGGCCGCAGCTTGGGCCCCTGCAGATCGTGCTGGTGGGGATGCTGCTGCTGGGGGTGATCGTGGCCTGGATCAAGCGCGCTGCCGGTTCTCGGGCCTTCCTGACCGGCGGCATCGTCTCCGGGCACACGGCGCTGGGCTTCCTGATCGCGGCCTCCATCGCCTTCGTGAGCCAGAGTGCGCCGCTGGCCGCGCTGGGCCTCGCCATGGCCCTGCTGCTGGCTCAGAGCCGGCTGCAGAGCGAGATTCACAACCTCAGCGAGGTGGCCTTTGGCGCTCTGCTGGGGATACTGCTGGCGTTGCTCGTTTTCGCCTGGCCGGTCGCTTCTTAGCACTTGGCCTGGGAAGCCCGACGTACTGGCGCACGGAGGTGTTTTCGCTGGGCAAAGTCAAGGTCGGCTTCATCGGCGCCGGCAACATCGCGAACGCCTGGCACTACCCGAGCGTGGCGGACCTCTCGGACCTCGCCGAGATGGCCGCGGTGTGCGACCTGGATGAGGAGAGGCTCAACACCACCGCCGACAAGTACGGCGTCGCCAGCCGCTTCACCGACCTGCACGAGATGCTGGGCAGCGTTGAGCTGGACGCGGTCTACTGCATCGGCCCTCCGATGGTGCTGATGGAGACGGTCATCCCCTGCCTGGAGGCGGGCAAGCACGTCTTCACGGAGAAGCCCCTGGGGATGAGCGCCGACGAGGCCGAGCAGATGGCCTCAACCGCGGCAGCGCACGACCGCCTGAGCATGGTGGGCTTCAATCGCCGCTTCGCCTACGTCATCGCGCGCTGCAAGGAGATGGTGGACGAGCGCGGCGGACCCACCCAGGTCGTGGCCGAGTTCCACAAGTGTATGCTCGGTCAGCGGCCCTACTACGATATGAGCATCGTGCTGATGGACGTGATCCACTCCGTTGATTTCCTGCGGCACCTGTGTGGGGACCCGCGGGAGGTTCACAGCGCGGTCCGCCGTATGCACAATGACTGGGACAACGTCTTCAATGCTCTGCTGACCTTTGAGAATGACGCCATCGGCCTGCTGAGCGCGAACCGCGCCTCGGGGACGCGCTTCGAGGCCTTTGAGATCCACGGCCGCGGCATCGCCTGTTACATCCGGGCTCCCGAGCGCGCCGAGGTCTGGATCGAGGACGCCAAGGCCCCCGTCATTCTCACTGGCGAGGAGTTGGCGGGCAGCTCCGACAACCGCATCACCTACGGCTTCCTGCGCGAGAGTGAGCATTTCCTGACCTGCGTGCGCGACGGCGTTCAGCCCATCAGCAACTTCGCGGACGCGGCCAAGACGATGTGCCTGTGCGAGACCATCGAACAGGGAGACCTCTAGGCGGGCGCGAGCACCGGCCCTGAACGGGATAGGCCACGATGCTTCAAGATACCACGCTGGATGTCCATCGGTTCGACTTCCTGATCGTAGGCTCCGGGGTCGCGGGCCTGTTCACGGCACTGCACCTGGCCGACTACGGCCGGACCGCCATCATCACCAAGGACAGCCTCACCGAGTCCAACACCGAGTACGCGCAGGGCGGCATCGCAGTCTCGCTGTGCCCCAAGGACACCCCTGAGGACCACGAGCGCGACACCGTGGCCGCCGGCGCAGGTCTGTGCGATGTGCCCGCCGTGCGCGTGCTCACCCAGGAGGGCCCGGAGGCCGTCCGCGAGCTGATGCGCCTGGGCATGCGGTTCGATCGCACCAACGGGGAACTGACCCTGGCTCAGGAGGCCGCGCACAGCCGGCGGCGCATCCTTCACGCCTCCGGCGATGAGACCGGGCACGAGGTCGAGCGCTCCCTGTGCCGCCGCGCGCGCATCCACCCGAAGATAACCGTCTTCGAGTACGCGCAAATGACCGAGCTGCTCGTGCTCGACGGGCGCTGCGTCGGAGTGGAGGCGCTTGCCCTGCTCGACGGTGGGCCGTTGCGCCTGCTCGCGCCCGCGACCATCCTGTGCACCGGCGGTCTCGGCCAGCTCTACCCCGTGACCACCAACCCTCTGGTCGCCACCGGGGACGGGCTTGCGGTGGCGTATCGCGCCGGAGCGGCCCTGCGCGACATGGAGTTCGTGCAGTTCCACCCGACGGCCCTCTATGACGAGGGCTCACCCAAGTTCCTGATATCCGAGGCGGTCCGGGGGGAAGGGGCCATCCTGCGCAATGCGGCGGGGGAGAGGTTCATGCCCAGCTATCATCCTGATGGCGAGCTGGCGCCGCGCGACGTGGTTGCCCGCGCGGTGGCCGAGCAGATGCAGAACGGCGGCTTCGTCTACCTGGACTTCTCACCCATCCCCCACGACCGGATTCAGAGGCGCTTCCCCGGGATCGTCGCGGAGTGCAAGCGACGGGGCTTCGACGTCTACCGCGAGCTGGTTCCCGTAGCTCCGGCTGCGCACTATATGATGGGCGGCATCGCGATTGACCTGGACTGTCAGACCGGTCTGCCGGGATTGCTGGCGGTGGGGGAGTGCGCGTGCGCGGGAGTGCATGGCGCCAACCGGCTGGCCTCGAACTCGATGCTCGAGGGCCTGGTCTTCGGGCTGCGCGCGGCGGGCGTGGCGCGGGCGCTGCCGGACCTCTCGGCGGAACAACTCCGCGCCATCGAAGGAATCCCACCGGCGCCCGTGTGCCACGCGTCACTGGCCCTCAGAGGCCAGGTGCAGGCGCTGATGGCGAAGGCTGTCGGGCTGGAGCGGAGCGGGGGGTCTCTGGGCGAAGCGGCTGCCGCGCTCTCTGACTGGTCGAGCCAGGTCGGCGCCGCGCCGGTGGCATCGCGTCAAGAGGTCGAGACCGCCAACTCGCTGCTGGTTGCGCGCCTGATCGTGACCGCGGCGCTCGCTCGCAAGGAGAGCCGCGGCGCCCACTGCCGAACCGACTTCCCCGAGCCCAGCGAGCAGTGGCGCCAACATCTTCTGTTGCGCCCAGGCCCCGATGGCGAGCCACTGAGCGAGACCATCCCCGTGCTCGACGAGGCTTGCGGGTGACCGTGCCGACGAGTAAACCTCTGGTCAGACCTCACCTATTGGCAGCATGCTGACTCCGGCGAGCAGGACATTCGGACCAGGGCGATCGCATCCGCCGGGGGGCTCTGGCTCCTCGTAGACGGAGCTTCGTCCCGCGCCAAGGCCATGGGGGATAAGTCGGCGGACAAGTTGTTCCGCAGCAGGTCCTTTGCTCACCTGCGCAGGGCCACGAGCGCCACGTTGGTTCCAGAGGGCTCGCCCTCGGCGCGGTACGAGGCGAACCTGTCGGGCTCGCAGCGGGTACATTCCGGGCGCACCTCTATCTGCTGGGGCGGGACGCCGACGCCCTCGAGCTGCGCCACCGCTACGCGCCGCAGGTCCACGTGGGGCCTGTCGCGACTCCGGTCCACGGCGCCGGCCACTGCATCGAAGTGCGCCGCTACCTCCTCGCCGACCTCAAAGCAGCAGGCCCCGATGCACGGGCTGAGGATGATCGCGATCTCGGTGGGATCGCCCCCGTAGGCGTCCAGCGCCGCGCGTGCGAGGTTGCCAGCTACCCCGTCGGCCAACCCCCGCCATCCCGCGTGCGCCAGGCCGACGGCCGGGCGAGCGCGATGGTGCAGATAGACGGCGAGGCAGTCCGCCACGTAGATGACCAACGCGATGCCCGCCTGGTCGGTAAGCAGTCCATCCGTCCCCGGAAGACGCGACGGCCCGCGCGCGTCGGCCGCGCGGTTGAGCGCATCTGAGCCAAACACGGCGACCTCACGCCCGTGCACCTGCTCGGCCCCGACCAGCGGCCACCCGGTGGCCCCCATGTCGGCCAGTGCGGCCACGATCTCCGGCGCCTCGTGGAAGCCACGGTCGCCCCGGCGCCTGGTCTTCCCCAGGAAGCCGCCAACCACGCCCGGCCAGTCATCAAGCTCGAGTTCCCAGGGCATCTCTCATCAGGTTCTTGGGCAGGATCTCCTGCGCACGGCTAGTCGCGAAAGATCTCACGCGGGTAGTGACACACAAACCCGTAAGGGGCATCGGCTGCCAGCAAGCCCACCTGGCCGGGGCGCAGCTCCGCGGGCACACACGAATAGATCGGCGGCAGCAGCGGCGGCGGCAGACCGTTGCCCGACAGGAGGTGCAGGTGAGCGTAGGCTCCGGGGCGGGCGATGTTCTCGAAGGCGAAGGTCCCGTATTCGGTCACGGTGATGAAGTCGAGCGTGGGGCCGCCCCGCCAGCGAGCGGGATAGGTGGCGTAGGGCTGGAGGAAATCCGCATCCCTGTGCTCCGCCGGGGCTCCTGCGGCCGCCAGACACATTGCGATGGGTACGCCCTTGGCGAAGGTGGGCATCTGCCCGGTCGCATCCGCCGTGTTCTCGAAGTAGGCGCAGCCGGGCGAGATGGCGGGTAACCACAGTTCGCCTGCCTCGCGGCTCTCTTCGGGCCGCCGGCGCGCTCCGACGAACAGGTCCACGTCGCCGTCGCTGTTGTAGTCGTACGGGGCCGGGGTGGCTACGCCGCGCAGGCGCAGGGCTCGTCCACTGACGTGAATCGGCCCTCGCGCCCGCAGGCCACCGGCGTTCTCGAAGAGCAGGACCCGGCCCGATCCGGAGCCCACCAGCAGGTCGAGATCGCCATCGCCGTCCCAGTCTACCACCGCGGGCCAGGCGTAGCGGAGGTAGTCGCCCTCCCGGTGCGCCTGTGCCATCACCAGGCCTGCGTCGCCCAGCAGGAGTTGCCCGCGTGCCAGCACAATCCCCTGGCCGGGGAGCCGCTCGTAGAGGGTAACGCAGCCGTCCTCGCCGCCAACCACCACGTCCGCATCTCCGTCGCCATTCCAGTCGCCGCAGGTGGCCACCGCGCACCGGCCCGCATCCACGGGTGCCTGGCTCTGCTGCAAGTATCCCAGGCTGCGCAGAGCGAGCGGCCCGGTCCGCTCCACCAGGGTCACGAACCCGCGCCGGCAGCCCAGCAGCACGTCCATGTCCCCGTCGCCGTTCCAGTCGCAAAGCCAGGGAGCCGCGCAGCGCATGTCCAGCCCGCCGGGCAGCCACCTGGAGCCTGAACCGCCGATGATCTGCGGTGCGGCGGCCCCCTCGGCCGTCCCCGCGCACAGCACCAAGCGCCCGTCCGCGTCGCCGACGATCAAGTCTACCCGGCCGTCGCCGTTCCAGTCCCCGGCCCAGGGCCGCGCGGGAGGGGCGACCTTGACGACCTCGCCGCCCATCGCGAGCATCTGCGGGGGGCCGCACTCCCCTTCGCTGCCGACGATCAGCGCCCAGAGCTGCCCCGCGCCATCAGTCAGCACGAGGTCGAGGTGCCCGTCGCCGTTGAGGTCCATAGCGCATGGCGCGAGCGGCCCCTGAAGCTGCTGTGTGTCGGCTGCGCGCACCAGCGACGCCCCGCCGGAGGCTGCGCCTGCGGTCACGGAGTAGTGGAAGACCTCATCGCCCAGTCCGAGCAGGAGGTCCAGATCGCCGTCGCCGTCCCAGTCTCCCAGCCAGGGCGAGGCCTGCTGGCGCTTGGGCGCAGCATCCAGGCTCATCTCCGGCTCCGGCAGCAACGCCTGGGCGGGAGCAAACAGCGTGGGCTCAACTCGCCTGAAGAACAGCAGGTCCCCGTAGCCGGAGCCGACGATCAGATCGAGGTCGCCATCCCCGTCCCAGTCGGCCGCGGCGGGGTGCGAGAAATCCCCGCCTGTGAGGTTGCCCACCTGCTGGGTGAGAACCTCGCCGTGCAGGTACCCGACCGGCCCGCGCTCCAGAGTGCGCATCATCTGCTGGGCGCAGGCCGGCTGCGTGAGGATGGCGGCCAGCGCCGCCACCTGCCATCTCATCCTGTGCAGAAGCCACACCTACTATGCCTGGAGGATGTCAATGATCTCCCTGGCGAGCTGGAGCGCCTGAATCGCGTACCAATCATCCGGCATCGGTGAGACCTTGTAGTCTGCCTTGCGCCGATAGCGCCTCAATTCGCTAAGGTACCTGCCCGCCTGTTTCTCGTTGGGCCGTCCGGATTGTGTCAGAGCCGTGGGGAGTGATGCGTGCTCTCTGGCGGCCCCGGAGCCGGGAGGTTCCCTCTTGTAGCGGGCCTTGTAGTAGTTGCGTGCGTGGTGGAACGAAGCATAGTATGCTCTACTGATCGCCGACCTGAGCTTGGCTTCACGGAGCTGATCGCCCGCAGGTGAGGTGCTCAGTTCGTGCGCCAAAGTAAGGAAATCCGCCCAGTCGAAGCTCATGCTGGCTTGGCAATCACTTCTAGCTCTAGTGGAGCTTGTGAGTACAGGTCCTGGAGTGAGTCATCAAAAAGGGCATCCATGATCTCGTGGGCGCGCTGCGGTGATGCTGCCATCGCGAGTTCGACTCCTATGAGTGGATACCCCTCGTCTGGGTCCACTTCGCCCTCTATGTCTATGCGCGCTATTTCACTGTAACGCTGCATGGCTTCTCGCAGTCTGTCTGCGAGCGCCGTGAAGAAGCCAGGATCGGAGTCGACGAACGGGCGCAGTATCTGCTCACCCTCGACAACGGCGATCCCTCTCAACTCATCGAGCGCGGCGCTTGCATCGCGGACCTGGACTTCCCTATCTTCCGCCACGCTGCGCACCCCTTCCGCCCATCATTGCACGCCCCCATTATACCCGCCTGCGGGCCGAATGCAAAGGCGCTTGTCTGCCGTTAGTCGTTTCCCGCCTCTAGCCTCCCGCCTCCGCGGTTCGCTCTATCTCCCGCACGTTCTGTTGGATCTTGAGGATGGCGTCGGCGATGTCGTCCATCGCCTTCTCGTCGGCCAGGCCGGTGCTCTGACCCATCCAGAAGCCGGCCTCGTCGCAGACGTGCTCACACGCGGGACAGGAGACCTCGTTGTAGTTGACCTCGCCCTTGTAGTACTGGGGCGCAAACGGGAATGCGTTGGGGTCCCAGTTGTCCTTGAAGAGGCCCTCCCGGTAGAGGGGGTTGTACCCGCTGCCGCCGCCGATCCCCTCGGCGTGGAGCGCCTGCAAGAACTTCTCCCGCGGCAGCCCGTCGAAGGCCTCGCGATCGTAGCTGAAGATGTACAGATGATACGCCGACTTGTTGCTGGGGTGGGTCAGCTTCTGCAAGCTCACGCCCTCGATCTGCCCCAGCCGCTGGCGCAGGTGCTCGCCGTTGTTGTAGCGCAGCTCGAAGTGCTCGGGCAGCAACTCCATGCCGCGCACCACCAGCGCCGACTGGAACTCCGTGAGCCGCAGGTTCCAGCCCATCACCCGATGGTCGTACCACCCGCCCTCGGGAACCCGGCCGATGTTCGCCAGGGACCACGCCTTCTCGTAGACCTCCCGGTTGTTGGTCAGGACTATCCCGCCCTCGCCCGCGCAGACGTTCTTGGAGGACTGAAAGGAGAACGCGCCGGCGTCGGCGATGGCCCCGACCTTGCGGCCCTTGTATTCCGCGCCGTGCGCCTGGCAGGCGTCCTCTATCACCGCGAGGCCGTGCTTCTTGCCGATCTCGATGATGGGGTCGAGGTCTGCCGGCGAGCCGCCGATGTGCACCGGGATGATCGCCTTCGTGTACTCAGTGATGGCCTCCTCGATCTTGGTTGGATCGAGGTTGCACGTCTCCGCGTCAATGTCCACGAACACCGGCACGCCACCAACCGCAACCACTGAGGTCGCCGTCGCCACAAAGGTGTACGGCGGCACGATGACCTCATCCCCGACGCCCACGCCCAGCACCCGCAGCGGCACCTCCAGGGCGGCCGTGCCGCTGGTGACAGCCACGGCGAACTCTGCCCCGTGGAACTCAGCCATCGCCCGCTCGGCCTGTTCCCTGAACGCGCCGCCCGTGCCCCAGACGCCGCTGTCGAGCACCTTCTCCAGGTTCTCCAGGAACCCGGGATCATCGGGCGGCCAGGACGGCCAGCCCTCGGTGCGCACCTTCTCGCCGCCGTTTATCGCCAGCACCGCCATCTTCGCTTCCTCCTATGAATGTCGTTGGTGGCGGGGGCTGCCCTCAGTCCCCGCAACAGCCGTTCGCCGTTGCGGTACGGAGAGGCCGGACTACTGAGCGTCCGGCCTGGTCGTTCCTATTCTATCCCCTTCCCCACATTCCTCCCAGAATCCCACGCCGCACGCAGGAGTCCCGCCAGCCCCGGGCGAAGCTCCCAGCAGATCGGGCGCACCGGGCCCCTTGACTGACGTCGGCGCCCGCATCGCCACGCGAATAGCCGCCAGGAGGTGGGCCTGGCGATGGCCCGCAAGAACACCGTAGTTTCGGCCGCGTTTGTCTTGCTGCTATGTTGGTCGGCCCGGGCGCAGGAGCCGCAGGGGGCCACCATCATCTTCGGGCCCGACAGCGTTCTCGTCTATCAGGGCACGGGCGCCAACCGGGCCGCTGCGCCTACCACGGAGCCGGTGTCCGTGGGCAACTTCGTCATCAATCGGGTCGCGCCGCCCAGCGAATCTGACTTGGGCGACTTCGGGATGACCGTCCGCTACCGCTGCGGCCCCGATCAGTCTATGCTGAATACGCACACCTGGGGCGCGCCGGAGTCGAGGGTTGGGCTGGTGCTGGCCTGCCAGGCGAAGGACCTCGCGGCTCCCATCGGCTTTCGGATGCGCGCGCACGTGTTATTGACCGGTCTCAGAATCAGGCCTGGCTCTACCTGGACCTGGGCCCTGATGCCTGGCATCGCCGCGCGGCTGTGACGGCCAACCGCCGCCGCGGCAGAGGGACCCACCTGTGGTACGTGCGGACCGACATGGCGAACATCTACGCCGGCCGGGAGGCGCAGGAGCAGTTCGCGATCGTGCTGGGCATCGGCGGCTGGGCCGCTTGCGGGGTGCAGAAGATAGAGGTCCTGCCCTACTGACCAGGGACCGCGAAGGTCGAATGCTGTTCGTGGCGGTCCCGCCTGGGCGGGATCACCCCACGCTGTCGTTTGTCGTTTCCAGTCTCTAGCCTCCGCCGTACAGCCCGTGTTTCTTGCAGGCCTCGAAGTACGTGTCGATGTTCTCCATCGGCGTGCCCTCGCGGAAGCTGTCAGAGCTGCCGATGATGAAGCCGCCGCCGGGCGCCGCGATCTCCATCGCCTCCCGCACCGTCTGCTCCACTAGCTCCGGCGTCCCGTGCTTCACCACATACAGCAGATCCACGTATCCCTTAATCGTGGTCCTCTCCCCGATCTTCTGCTTCGCCTCGGCGAGGTCGAAGTCGCCCACCGGCGGCGGGGTGCAGGTCTCCAGCACGTCAATGCCCGTGTCGGCGATCATCTCCATCGAAGCCGCGAGCTTGCCATCGTCGTAGTAGTCGTAGTATGCGTTGTAGCTGTGCGTCAGCTCCACGTGCTCCCGTATCTGAGGGACAAAGAGCTCCTCAAACATCTGCGGCGACCAGCCTGCCGAGAGCGAGTTGTAATACCAGCTTCCGAAGATGAACTCGGCTGCGCCCTCCAGCGCCGCCTTGACCTGCGCCAGCGAGCGCTGGTGGAAGATGTCCAGCAGTTCGTCGAAGAGGCCGCGGTCATCGTAGTAGTCAATCATCAGGCTCTGCATACCGCGCGCATCGCCGGCGTTATGATCGAGCGCGCTGCGCACGCACACCATCACCACGCCGCGCTCGCCGATCTGCTGCTCGGCATCCTGCACGTAGCTCAGGTTGGTGTTCACCTCGGGCAGGATGTACCTGAGCGCGTCGAGGTCCTCGGGGCCCTTGAGCAGGAACTCGGTCTTGAGGGGGTTGGGCGAGACGCCGTACT
>CBFDBV010000003.1:0-36899 GCA_965603135.1 uncultured bacterium | reverse complement strand
AACGCGTAGGCGCAGGAACAGATGCAACATCGCCGCAGACCTCCGACGCTGCTGCCACGATCGCTGCCACATCCCCCGGAACGAGACGAAGACGATGGGACAGGCAACAGTTGGGCGCGTCAGCGCGAGGGCTGCGGGAACACATTGATGACGTTGTCGAAAGCCGGGGCGGGCGTGGCCGGGGATCACGTCTCGGCGGAACAGCGAGGTGTGTGAGGCAATGGCAAAACGTGACATGGGCAGGCCGCTGTTCTACGCGTTCTTGGTCATCTTTGTGATGACTGCGCTAGTGACACTGTTGGGCGTGACAAAGGTCCTCGACATCGCTGAGGGGTATCTGCCGGCCTTGTTCACTGCGCTGATTCTGGAGGTTGTGGGGAGCATCATAGCCCTGTTCCGCGTTGTGTTCGGACTGGCCTCCCTTCGGATGGCGCTGCATTTTGGAGAGGATCCGCCAGACGCTGGACTAACCGCGTGCAAGTGCACGATAAGGCCGTCCCAGTCTGGAAAGCAGCCGAGCACACACCAACTCAACCTAGTCAAGCAGGCAGGTGCCTTAGTGGTAAGGCTGCCGGATGTAGGACCAGACGACAGCGTGGAATTGGAGATGTCTGAGGATGGCAGGACTTGGCGATCGTATCCACTTGATCCATTCCTGAGCCATGCCGACATGCTCCTCAGATGACATGATAGCTAAACGGGAGGTCACTCTCACAGGGCTGGTGATACTGCCATGGCGATAGAGGTCAAGAATACGGCTCAGGCAGGGAAGAGCCCAGGTTGGTATCAGTGGACGGTGTTCCTCGAGGGCCCGCCGGAGGAGTTGGACAGGATCAAGGAGGTGCAATACACCCTGCACCCGACCTTCCGAAACCCCGTGCAGGTGGTGCGAGAGCGGGGCTCCGGAGGGACTGGCTTTGCGTTGGAGGGAGCGGGCTGGGGCGAGTTCGAGATAAGGCTGAAGACCGTCAGGGAGGACGACGAGGTCGAGACAATGGAGCACTGGCTCGACCTCTCGACCTGACGTGGCGAGTGATCGGGTTGCCTCAACCGGCCGAGGAGGCGCGATGGGGTGACGCCGTGCGGCCGAGAGCAGCCACACCAAGCCAAGCGCGCTCTCGTGGCCACGATGGTTCTCGCCTGACAGGCGAGACACTCAACGAGAGGAGATGAGTGCATGCCCACGACGATCGATTGGAAGAAGGAGCTAGACAAGCTGCTTTCCGAGTTGTGTCCCTCGTGGCCGCCAGACGACGCGGCGGTGAAAAAACGGGTGCGCAAGGTCGTGGCGAAGTGGATCGCGGGGGACAGAGATGAGCTTGCCGACGCCATCGCGCAAGCTCTGGCGGACGACAAGGTCACACGCGGAGAGATAATCGGGATTCTCGTGAGACTGGCGCAGAGCTTCCCCGAGAGCGGGGTGCTCGGCAGCGAGTTCGTGAAGAACCTCCTGGCACGGCTGGAGGACGGCGCGCTCACGTCAGAGGAGATCGCAGACGTGGTCGTGGTGTGGGCGGCCGGACGCACGTCGAACGAGAACCTAAAGCGATTGATCAAGGCGGCTGCGGACGGGCGTCTGTCCCGTGATGAAATCGAGGCGGCATTGCTCGCCCGGTTAAGGGACCGCGGGGAGAACGAGTTGGCCGATCTGCTGGCCGACGTGCTCGACGGGCCCGGGCCACTCACCCTCGACACGGTTGTGCCGTTGGTTGTCGGGTACCTGGTCCAGCGGCACGTCATCCGGGATGCCGGGGGCACGACTGAGAAGCAGATCAGCGCCGTTGTATCCGGGATAGAGCGGCTGGACGGTACCGATCTCGTTCAGGTCCTCAGGGCGCTTATTGAAGAGAGGTACGTTGATGCTGTTCGTCTTGTCGTAGTGGCGATGGGAATTGCCCACGACGAGGCGTTCATCAACGCGGTGGTCACCGGCGACCTGGAGCAGATTGCGAACAAGTACTTGAGCCGCGTTCTGAGCAGGTCCATCGAGGGGATTACGGCAAGCCAAGCGCAAGCCCTCGCAGCTACGATCATCGGAGTGCTGAAAGGCGAGGTGGAGTTGATCCCCCGGCAGACGGAACAGGAACAACTCGGAATGCCTGATGACCAATACTGCATTTGGCTGCGGACCCGCAAGGTGCTCTATGCGGCTAAGCTGGCTGTCAGCGGCGGTTCACTGATCCCAACAGAGGCGATGGCTCGTCCTCACATTTTCGCTGCCGCTGCCATCGCCTATGAGACCCCGGTCAACTGCCTCTGCGTGGGAGACGAGCAGTGTAGCCTGCTTTGCCAGTACATACTGAGGTTCGCCCGTGCAGAATTCAGGGAGTTTGGGGAGTGCATAACGCTGCCGCCAATGACGCCAGATGAACTCGCCGAGGGACAAGCCGCGAAAGAGGTACATAAGTCCATCTGGCTGGCACGACAGATGTGCGGAAGCACAGCCGGGACCCAGCCGCTCAACCAGTAGGGGAGGAGACTGAGCTTGCACAACATGAGATGGGTCAACGCTCATATCGTACAGACGTTGGTCTTGACGGCGCTCGTTGAGGTTCTGTCTTTGGTGACTTCGGTTGCGGTTGCCACGGAACGTCCTCTTGCGACGTTCGACGAATGGGCAAAGGTGCAGGCCAGGCGGGGCGACCTTCCGGCGGAACAGGTTCAAGACATCGGCATTGCTGTCCGGGTCGTAGTGAGCAGAGAGCCTACTGATGATCAGGCAAGGGCGTTGGAGGATCATCTTCGCTCCGCGGATACGTACGAGTTCCGCAGCGGCTGGCCCGGGAGCGAGAACGAAGTGGACACGTCGACGGAGCGGTGGCAGGACAACCATCCCTTCGTCCTGACACGAGTGCAGGAAGTCAGTGCACTGGCGCCGCCCACGGTGCGTACGTCAACCGTGATTCTCATCGGCCAAGGCTCTGCGCGGGCCCGAGGACACATCCTGGTTACCCCCCTCGAAGGCTGGGACATCAGGATTGAGAAGGAGAAGGAGACCGTGCGGTTCTCCGCGCATAGACTCGACGAGTTGCCCCCGTTTCGTGGCAACGTACGCCCTGCGTACGGCGATGGCGGATTCACCTTGGATGTGACTGCCTCCGGCGTGTTGCGCCAGCGGGCGAACGGGATTGAGACTCTCTCTCTCGGTGGAAAGATCCCGTTGGGAAAGCCGGACGATGTCGAAGGCACCCCTGGGGCGGCCCGCGATGCCTCGCGGGAAGTGGCTGACGTGTTGAGCTTGTCGTGGAACAGGATCACCTACAGCGGCGGTGGATTGAAGCGGATGGGCATCCGAGCGCGGGCGACAGGCTGTCTCGAAGGATTCGAGGGAGTCTGGTATTGGCAGCCCGTCATGGGATGGTTCGACGAGATGCACGGGTTCTATGGAACTGAACTGGAAGCAGGCTACCGCGAAGGCGACGCGGAGTGGGCGAACTTGACGACGCGCGCACCTGGCAGAGGGAACATAGTGGCTCGGCTGGGAACCGTCGTTGAGTGGGCCCCCGTGATTGGTGGCGTCAACAGAGACCTCAGCAGAGGCCTGCGGCTCTTCGTACGTGGGCGCGGCTGGGCCGATGTGTACGATGATGACAACGGCGACAGGAGCGTCCGTTTCCGTCAGTTCCTCGATGCTGAACTGTTCTTCAACTTCAGTTCCCAATACCGTGTCTTCTTGCGGTGGGAGGATGGATACCTGCCCCCGGACTTGACCGGGCGCTCAGACCGGGTCTACGTGGGTGTGGGGGGGGCCTTCTGATCGGACCGAGCGCGGGATACCATCCCGAACGCCGCACAGCAAGCCGATGGCGGCCAACTTGGCGCGGTGACAAGAGGCGGGCGCTACTCGGGCAGGCGCTCGCGGCGGAGGCGCTTGCCGACCGCGCGTAGGACGGCGTCGTCCTCCGGGTCAGTGGCGCCGTCGGGCAAGGGGCCGGTGTTGAGGAGGGGATTGGAGCCCTGGCGCCCGGCCTCGCACAGCTTCTCCCAGACCTACTCCGCGGGCAGGTTACGGGCGCGCAAGCAGGAATCCGGCAAGCATAGGCTAACTGTTCTCCTACGGGCCCTTGCAGCACAGGTCCAGATTGCACTGCAACCCCGGAGGAGGACCCCCATGGGAAATGTCATGCCCCTCGTGCTCGGCGCCGTCATCGTCGTGGCGAGCGTTTGCGCCCGCGCCGATATAACCCTCGAAACCGATCACGTGCGCTGGACCATCGGCGATGATGGCAAGCAGCAAGCCCTCGTGGTCAAAGCCAGCGGCGCCGATCTGATCGCGCTCGTGCAGGCGCTCAAGGAAGTGAATGAGTACGAGGCCGAGGAGGAACGCCGTAGGGTGGCGCAGGCCGCGGGTGAGATGAGCGGGCTCGAGCCAGCGCCCGACAAACCGGCAGGCAAAGCCGGGGAGGAGCAATGAGACAGACGCGCGGGGCGTTGGCGTCTGATGACGGTAGGGGCACGGATCTGTCTCGTATCCTGTGCAGGCGCACAGTGGGCGCGAAGTGACGTGAGCAGGGAGGGAGCGCAATGCTTTCGACACGGGCAGCGAGCATGGCTGTCGTCGTCGGCCTGACAACGCTCGGCGCACTCGTCACACCGGCGCTGGGGCAGGAGTTGCTCTGGGATGTCGAGCCGTCGGGCGATGAGTGCTTCCGCGTCCTCCAAGTGGGTGATCTCCCTGACCTGACGGTAGTGGACGAGCATATCGAGCGGGCCGTCGCCCAGCTCTTCGGCGGGGATGCTCCTCCCCTGACCTACTGGCGTGAGGAGCGCGTGCTCGTGCTGCGCGGCACCAAGTCCGCGGTAGACTGCCTGGCGCAGGCTCTGGCGAGGCTGGAGCTGCTCGCGGAGGCGGTGGCGCCGCCTGTGGCTGAGTACATCCAGGTTCTGCGGATCAGCGACTGGGCCGAGCGTGCAGAGGTCGAGGACCTCGTCATGGAAGTTGCGGTAATGACATCGCCACCACTGCGACATAGGTTCCTGGATCGGCTGCTTGTGGTGTGGGGCACACAGGGCGGGATCGAGTGCCTCGCAGCAATCCTGGCGCACGAGGGCATGCTCTACCAAGCTGAGGAGCCGGTCTGTGAGACTGTGCAGCTCTACTACGCGCGAGACGCGACGAACGTGCAGGCGCTCCTCGAGACCGTTCGCGAGACCTTCGCGCCGGCAGTCACGGTGTCCGCGAGCGCGAGCAGCGGTGCGCTGCCCGCGCTTGTGGCGGCGGGGCCGCGAGAGCAGGTGGAGGACCTCAAGCGGGTCATCGCGGCCATAGACGTGCCCCACCCACAAGTGCGGATGAAGCTGTCCGCCTTCCAACTGAGCGGGCGGAATGCCGCGCGAGTCGCCGAGCATGCTAAGATAGCTCACCGCGAGGTGGCAGCGGTCGCGCGCCTCATCCGCGGGTATCTACATCAGTTGGAGGCGTATGCTCTGGACGAGCAAGTGCGCCAGGAGGCCGAAGTGGAGGCGGCGAGAGAGCGCCTGTTGTCCGAGGCCAGGGAGGAGACGCAGAGACAGGACGGACCCTTCCAGATCATGATGGATGTCGCTACCGTCGCCGGCCCACGGGTCGTGCTCATTCCGTCCAAGAGGGGCCGCCATCCGTTGTCGCTCACCGAGACCATCGCGACGCTCATCCTGCTCCCGCCTAGCGGGACGAAGACCTTGGGAGACAGCATTGCGGAGGAGCTGCGGGGGCGGCTGCAAACCTGGGTCGCGGGGCTGCAGGCTGAAGATACGGAGGCACTCAAGGTCTGGCTGGAACTGCCGGGCGCGGACGAGCACGAGCCGAGAAAGGGCGTCGCCACCTGGCTGGAGACCTTGGAGGCCGCGGAAGCAGATGGCGACAAGGCCGAGCCTGTTCGGCGCAAGGCGCTGGATGCGCTGCTGCCCGACCACTTCCTGGGCACGCTGCAGGATGAGGAGTACGTGGCGGTCATTCAAGAGGCAATAGGAGGGTTTCTGCAGGACTACCGGCGCCACGCTCAGAACTGGCGCAGCGTCTCCCCCGACCGGCTGCGCAGGGAGGCCGCTGACGTGCAGGCGGTGCTCCAGGACACCGAGCGCGCGCTGGGCGAGGACATCGAGCGCATATTCATCGCCCCTCTGCTAGACGAGTTGGGGACACTGGCGAGCAGCGGCGCCTCGGGTGGCCTGGGCTCGACAAGCAACATCACCATCACGGTGCTCTCCGGCGTTCAGGCCCACGTGGTGGGCAGCGCCGTCAGCTACTTCGATGTGAGTCAGCCCGCGAAGCTGGACGAGGCCACGCTGGGGCAGGCGCAGAGCATCGCCACGGCGCTGGGTGCCGCTCTCCCTGCGCCCTCCGGCGGACGGCCGGGGCTCGTGCTGGTGGCGGTGCCGCTGGACAAGGAGAAGGTCCCGGACGAGGATGGGCTCACGACGTGGTCCGAGTATCTCACGGGCGCTCTGACCGGGCTGCAAGTACTCGCTGTGCCCGCCAGCCACAGCCTGGCGCTGACCGGCACCGCACAGCAGGTGGAGAGCGCTGTCGCCATCCTGACCGCCGTGGGCGTCGTCGAGGGAGCCAAGCCCCCTGCGCAACCAGTTGAGGTCATCGCGCCGACGCGGCCGAGGATCGAGCCGCTCTCTGCGCTGGGAGGCGGCTTGGGCGGGATACCGATGGAGCGGCTTCTCGCCCTGGGTCTGGCGCTCGGTCAGGAGCGCGAGGTCTGGTCGAGTCTGACAGAGGGCGCCGACCTCACCTTCAGGCCCTATGTCCTGCCGGGCGGCGCGAGGGCGGAACTTGAGATCGTCGCCACGGTGACGCATGACGCGCCCTCGACAGAGGGCGCTGAGGGCACCACCATTCCCCTGAGCCGCGTCGCCAAGCACGAAGCGACGACGAGTGTGTATGTCGACTCTATGGACCTGTTCGCGCTCTCCAGCTTCAACCTCCGCACCTGCCATCCGCGCGGGGATTTCGTGGTCCCGGTCCTGGGGCAGATCCCGATCCTGGGCAAGATCTTCCGCTTCCCGCGAAAGGCGCGCACCGTTCACCACGAGAGCATCTTGCTCATCAACTCGACGATCTTGCCCACGGGGATGGACCTGGGAGCACTGCTGGACTTCGGGGAGATCTCCAGCTCGGAGGCCGCGGAGGAGTGACTGGGCGACAGCGGGCGGTAGTGCGCGACGCCCGGCTTGCGGTGAAAGCGTAGAGGATGGTCCCCATGGGATATGCCAAGCTCGTGCTAGCCGCTGCCGTCATTGCGGTCGCGAGCCTCTGCGCGCACGCCGACGTGACGTTGGAGACCGACCAGATACGCTGGACCATCGGCGATGACGGCAAGCAGCAGACCTTCGTGGTCAAAGCCAGCGGCGCCGATCTGATGGCCGCGGGCGATCCGTTCCCCCTCGCCTCCCTGCACAACGCTCAGGGCTGGCACGATGCCAACTCCCTCGTGGCGGACGGCGACAGGTGGACCGTCGAGTTCGCGGACAACGCCGGGAGCATCGAACTTGCCGCCCGCGCGGAGAGCGACCACTTCTTCCTGGAGCTGGTAGGCGGCGTGCCGGAGGGCGTGGATCGGCTGGTGTTCGCGCAAACCTCCCTCGACATCCCGCGGGAGACGCTGGGCCACTACTGGCCGCTGGGCCAGGTCGGGGACCTGCACATCGGGTTCGCGGCGCTGAGCCCGTACGTGCGCACCTCTTACGCCTTCACCCGCGGCACCGTGTTCCGATCCGAGGCCGTCGCCTCCACCGGCTTCGACAACATCCGGCTGGCGATCCTCACCACGAACGCGGACGAGACGCTCTCTCACCTCGAGGCGCTCGAGCTGAAGTACAGCCTGCCTCATCTCACGCTGGGCGGAACCTGGTTCCGCAATGCCTCCGAGCTGCGCGAGCCCTATCTCTTCACCGACCTCACCGAGGCCAACGTGGCGGAGGTCATCGAGTTCGCGAAACGAGGCGGCTTCGGCTACGTGCTTGTCTTCTCAGGCATCTGGTCGGTGAGCTGCGGGCACTATGAGCCGAACCTGAAGAACTACCCGAACGGCCTGGAGGGTCTGAAGGCGGTCGCGGATCAGTTGCACGCCGCGGGCCTCAAGCTCGGCATCCATCTCCTCTCCGCCTGCATCTCGCGTCACGACGCCTACGTCAGGCCCGTCCCCGACGCGCGTCTGGCGGTCGCAAGCACGTTCAAACTGATGCAGGACCTTGACGAAGCGGTCACCGAGATAGCCGTGGACGCCTCCCCCAAGGGTATGACAACAGAGGACAGCTACGCCTCGGCCGGCTGTGACCTCTGGATTGACGATGAGATCGTCAGCTATGCCGACTACTCGACCGGGGAGCCTTTCAGGTTCCTGAGGTGCAAGCGCGGGCGCTACGGCACGACCGCGTCGCCGCACCAGGCCGGGGCGACCGTGCGCTACCTGCGGCGGGCTTACAACTTCTACCTGCCCGCCCTCGGGACCGACCTGCTGGCGGAGATCGCGGAGCGCATCGCCACCATCTGCAACCAGTGCGGGGTGGATATGATCTACTTCGACGGCGGCGAGGCTATGAACAGGCTCGGCCGCGGCTGGCACGACAGCCACTGGATCCACCGCGAGGTGGTCGAGCGACTGAACCGCGAGGTGCTCATCAGCGGGTCCGGCGGCAACGCGGGCTTCGGCTGGCACGTGCATATGCGCGGCAACAGCAACGATGGCGTGAACATCGCCACCAAGCTGTACCTCGACCGGCACAAGGTCCCCCAGCGCATCGCCATCTACCACCGCAACCTGGCCGCCGCGGAGATGGGGTGGCTGAACCTGCGCGCCTGGGCTCCGTCCTACCCCGCCACCCAGCCCGATGAGTGGGAGTACTTCTGCATCAAGGCGCTGGCTTACGACTCGCCCATCTCACTTCACATGCACACCCGGAACTTCGACCAGAACGGCCGCGCGGGCGAGTGCCTGGACATCATTCGCCGCTGCGAACAGGCGCGGGCCGCCGGCAACTTCCCGCCCGAGCTTATCGCCAGGCTCCAGGAACTGGGCAAGGAGTTCGAGCTGGTGGGGGACGCGGATGCGGGCTGGCAGTTCCGCCCCGTTCAGTACGGCCCCACGCATCTGGCCTGTTCCGACTTGCCGGACACGATGGCGTGGACCGTGGACAATCCCTTTGACGCCCAGCCCCTGTCGCTGCGCCTGCGCGCGCGCCCGGCCTTGCGGCCCTACGGCCATGAGGAGAACGTTGTGCTCTTCGACCCCGCCGAGGCTGTCGAGTGGCACCCGGCAGGCGCGGGCGGCGCGAGTTGCAGCGCAGAGCTGTCCAGCGAGGTCAAGCACGAGGGCGCGCCCTCTCTGAGGCTGACAGGCACGGCCAAGCGCGCCTCGCAGCGCAGCCGCGCCTGGGTGCGGAGGGAGTTCGCCGAGCGGCCGAACGTGCTCGAGTGCCGCTCCCTCGGCCTGTGGGTGCACGGCGACGGCAACGGCGAACTGCTCGACGTCCAGCTCGTGGACCCGAGCCTGATCCGCGCCCGGGACTACCTCGTGCGCATTGACTTCACCGGCTGGCGCTACTTCCGCATCGTGGACGCGGCGACCGAGGAGACCTTCGACTACTACCTCTGGCGACACAAGGGCAACCTGACCGGCTTCAACTTCGCGGCCGTCCGCGAGCTGCGCCTCCAGCTCCTGGACATCCCGGTAGACAAGGAAGTGACCGTCCACCTGGGTCGCATCGAGGCCCTGCGGGAGATACCTGAGGCGCTCGTGGATCCGACTATCGAGGTCAATGAAGAGAGCGTGCGCTTCCCGGCCAGCCTCGAGGCAGACGAGATGATCGAGCTGTCGCCCGACGGCGTGTGCGTGCTCTACGATCGCACCAACAACGAGAAGCAGCGGATTGACCTGTCAGGTGCGGTGCCTGCGCTGAAGGCGGGCGAGAACACCCTTCGCCTGCGGGCCGGCGATGCCGCGCCCTTCGCATACGTGATCCCGATCGTGCGCGGCGCGCTCTGAGGGCACGGCTGAGCGCTACTCCGGGAAGCCGTCGCGGCGGAGGCGCTCGCCGACGGCGCGCAGGACGGTGTCGTCCTCGGGGTCAATGGAGCCGTCCGGCAGCGGGCCGGTGTTGAGGAGGAGATTGCAGCCCTGGCGGTTCGCGTCGCGGAGCTTCTCCCAGACCTCCTCCGCGCTCAAGTGCTCGCCCTTCGCCTCCGCGAGATATCCCCATGACTTCGGCGTCATCGTCGTGCAGATCTCCCCAGGCCTGCCCGCCGAGTCCACCGCCTCGTGCTCCGGCGCGACGAAGTCCTCCGTGCCCAGCAAGCCTTGCTTGTACGACACCAACACCTGCGGCTGCTTGGCGTGGATGAAGTCGTACAGCTCCTGGCAGCGGAACACCGACACATCGCCCGACAGCGGCGTCCCAATGCCGTCCAGCCAGATGCCGGCGATCGGACCATAGCCCATGAGCAACTCGTCTACCTGCGCGTGGATGAACTCCAGGTAGATGCCCAGGTCGTGCTCGTCACCGTAAGCATAGGAGGGCTCGGGCGGGTCGTAGTCCGGGCGCGCGCTGCCTCCCCATTCATCGTTGTTCGGTGCGTGCGGATGACGCCAGTCGCGCCCGTGCGAGTAGTACAGGAACAGCCCCAGGCCGCACTTCGCGCAGGCCTCCGCCAGCTCGCCGACCAGGTCCCGCCCTGCGCCCGCAAGCGGTCGCTCCCCGCCGCCACAGCCCCGCCTGCAGGGCGAGTTCACGCTGTTGAAGTCCGTCTGCGCGGTGTCGAACAGGCAGAACGAATCGTGGTGCCGCGTGGTGATGTTGACGTACTTCATCCCGCAGTCCACGGCGAACCGGGCGATGTAGTCGGCATCGAAGTTCTCGGCGGCGAACTGCTCCTTCAGCTTCTCGTACTCGGCGACGGGGATCTTCTCGCGGAACTGCACCCACTCGTGCCGGCCGAGCAGCGAGTACAGCCCGTAGTGCAGGAACAGGCCGTAGTTGGCGTCGCGGAACCACTCAAGCGCCGCTTGACGGGGATTGCGCGCGTACGTACCCTCGTAACCCTTCAGATATGACGGGACCTCTGCCATGAGCGTCTCCTTTGATGGAGGCTGGGAGTTGTCGGTCAGGGCGTGTCCGCGTTGGCTCGTCGAGGCACCCTATTCCCCGGAACTGTGCCGGTGACCTCCGGGGTGGCGACGGTCACAGCGACGCATGGCCGCAACAGAGGAGTCGCGCGGCCGGAAGCGGAAAGGACTTCCCGCTGACGGCAGTCCGAAGCGCCCTGGAGGAGTGACCGTGAACAGACGCCCGCATTGCTCATGTTACGCCCCGTTGCTCATCGTGCTGCTTCTTCTGCCAGCGGCCGCGTCAGTAACGACGACGGTCGCGAAGGCTGACGTGGTCGGGGTGCTCGACTCGGAGCACAACAGACAGCGCTATCCGAACTGCAACCAGGTCCGGCTCATGGAGCGGCTGGGAGAACTGCAGATGAAGTACCGCGTCATCCGCGACGCGGAGGTGCAGGACTCCGAGCGGCTGGCAAGGGTGGCGGCTATCGCCACCACGCACACATACTGCGTGTCGCAGGAGGTGGGCGACGCGCTGGCAAGATACGTTGGCGAGGGCGGCAGGCTCCTCTGGGTAGACGGCCCCGTTTTTCCCGAGTCGGACGAGTTCTGCAAGCTGCTGGGGATAGCGCCCGGGCGCAAGCAGGCCTGCCACTACGGTCGAGGCTTTCTCACCAGGTGTCTTCAGCCGAACTCGCCTCTGGCCGCGCTCGATGCGCCTGCGAAGATAGAGAGCTTCGTCGGCAATGCCTTCATGCCGGAGGGCATTGATCCGGCGGCGGTGGTCTACGAAGCCTCCGGCGAGGCTCGGCTGGCGGGGCAGACCTGGGAGGACAAGAGGGCACGCACGGTGCCGGCCGTGGTCGCCAGGAAGACGGGGAAGGGCGAGGCTCTCCTGCTCAACTGGATGGCACTGCGCAACAACGAGCCGGAGGTCAGAGCGTGGGTGAACCGGTTGATCGGGGCGTTTCTGCCGGAGTCCGTGAAGAACCAGGACTATCGGCTGTCCGCCTCGCTGCCTGAGCGAAGTTACTTCACGCAGCCGGAGCCGGTGACCTGTCAGATCGAATACCAGCCGCTCCAGGCGCTGGCGGAGAAGGGCCTGCAGGTCAGGATGGTGCTGTCAGATGGTGGCGGCGAGGAGGTGGCCGTCGCAGAGTACGAGTGGCCCGCGGGGGAGGCTCAGGGCCGCGAGTTGAGCGTGCCCGCCGAAGGCGTCGCGGACGGCGTGTACTCGCTGCGACTGCGTTCTGCGGTCGAGAACGACGACTGGGTGGCGTGTCTGCTGAGGGTGCGGTTGGCCGGGGACGCGCATGTGGCGGAGCTGAGGTGGCGCGAGGAGCATCCAGATGACTGGGCGCGCGCGCAACGGGTCAACGAGCGGCTGAGGGGGTTCGTCGGCAACTATGCCGTGATGCCTCGGCGCGATGACGAAGAGCATAGTGTTGACATCCCGAAGCTCATCGAGTACTGCAAGCAAGCGCACCTTGACACGTTCGACTGGACGCTCTCGCGGCGCTGGGAGGACTTCCTGGAGTTCCTGCCCGTGGCCGATGAGGCGGGGATCCAGGTCTGGGCGACGCTCTCCTCGCCGAGTTCCATGAAGTACTACCACCACGGCGGCTACGGACCGCATTTCCTGGACTACGTTGCCTGGGGGAAGGAGCTGGCGCAGCTCTCGCTGGAACACCCATCGCTGGTCGCGTGGGTCATTGATGACTTCGACGGGGGGTTCGACATCTTCACACCGGACTACGTCGGCAAGATGGTCAGCGCCCAGCGCGCGATCAACCCTGAGCTGGCGTTCCTGCCGGTTATCTACACGGAGACCATTGGGCGGATGCCCGACTGGATGACCACGTACGGGCGTTACACGGACGGGATCATGTGGCCGTATCGGCCGCTTGATCAGACCGACGACCTGCCGGCGGAGCTTGCGGACGCACGGGCATTCGTGGGGCCGAACCGGGGCCTGCATATCAACGTGTACTGCACGAGCACCTCGTGGCACAAGGCGGCGCCTGCCGGGGAATACGTGTCTTCCGCTATGCGCATCGCGCGGGAATTGACGGATGGGATGCGTCTGTACTGTCTGCCGTGGAGCCAGGACAATGAGCGCTACCAGGCGGCGGTGGCCCTTACCGAGCACTGGGCCGACCGCCCCTGATGGGCTACCTCACCGGAACATCGAGTCCAGCAGCGCGCAGGAGACCTCCACCATGTACTCGCCCGCCACCGGCGCCAGCTTGCTGTTGTTGCCAAGGCGCTGCTCGTAGCCGCCGCACTCGAAGGCCTGGCGCGTCGGCACGTAGCCCATGATGCCGTTCGCCAGCTCCACCACGAACGTCCGCCGCGCCGGCGAGCGCAGCTTGATCTCCAGCCCGTGCTCCACGAAAATCTCGCCGGGGAGCATTACCACGCCGACCTCGCCCAGCCGGAAAGCCTGGATCTCGCCGGGAATGAGCGGCCGCGCGCGCTTCTCCTCCATTAACTCCAGGACCATCTCGGCGTACTTGATCTCCTTGTGATCGTACGCGCCGCGGTCCTCGAGGACCTCGCGCGCGTGGGCCACGGTCTCCTCGGAGATGTGCCTGAGGGGGATGCCGATCGGCTGGCTGCGCGCGTTGAGCGGCAGATCATCGGCGAACTCCATGTCCGCCTCCGCGGCCGCGACGTCATCGGCCAGGCGCGTGCCCGTCAGCTCCAGCAGTTCATCGCCGCTGCGCGGGCGGTCCGGGTCGAAGACGTCTATCTGACACAGATTCCCGCAGCAGCCGTTGGCGAAGAGCGTCACCACGTCATCGCCGTGGCGCCGTTTCATCTCCGCCGACAGTGCACCGGGGAAGTCTGCTGAGATCTCGGTGGGCCGATCCGAGACCGTGGCGTGGCAGGCGAAGTTGACCCAGTAGCCGAGCTCCTGGCCCGCCTCGTCGCGCGCGACGATGACGCCCACCTCCGGGTCGGTCGCGCCCTCCTGATAGAGGATGTCCGTGCTGCCGACGGGCGGGTGCATGAGAGCCGAGCCGTCGCGCATAATGAACCGGCGGTTGAAGGACAGCTTGCCCTCGAACGCCCAGCCGATGCCCAGCATCGCCGGCTGCCGCCCCTCGAAGGCGTCGCGCGCGGCCTGGACGATCCCGGCCTCGAACTGCTCAAGGTAGTCGGGATCCGGGCCCTGGTCCTTCGTCCAGATGCGGGCCGTCATCGGGCCGTAGTGCGTGTGGGTGGCGCTGATGGCGATGCGATCCGGGGCCAGGTCGGTCGCCTCGGCGATGGCCTCGCGCGTGCGCAGGACGGTGCTGCGTTTGAGCGAGAGCACGTCGCAGGTGACGAGGCAGATGGGCGCCGCGCCGTCGTCAATGACCATCGCGTGCGCGAAGAGCGGATCACGGACGGCGGTCGCCTGGCGCTCGTGCCAGTGTCCCGACATACTGATGCCCAGCGGGGGGGTGACGTCCGCCTCAGCGAAGCCGACCTTCAGCATGGTGATCGCCTCTACTCCTCGGCTGCCAGCTCCAGCACGCGCTCGATGTTGTCGCTGACCTTGCGGAAGCCCGCCAGATAGAGCTTCATCAGCTCCAGGTCGTTGGGCGGGTAGACGCCGCGCAGGTAAGAGTGCCCATCAATGAACTCGACCGTGCGCGGGTAGTCCTCGCTGCGGTACTCGTACTCGACCTCGGGGTTGAGCGACCACGGCACGCCGCGGCCGAAGCCCACCTTGTCCTGGAAGACGTCCTGCCCCGGGATCGGCCGCGTCTGCCACTGCCCCAGGCCGATGCCCTCGGCGGCCATGGCCTTCACGCAGGCCTGCTTCATCTCCAGCGGTGTGCAGTCCAGGCCCAGCTCGTCGGGCCGGAACTCGACGACGTAGACGTAGTAGACCGGCTGGGCCCAGTCGGGATCGTACGGGCCGGCAAAGCCGGGTATCTCCGCCAGGCCGGCGGTGAGGAACTCGGAGAACTCGATGCGCCCGGCGTTGTTCTCATCGAGCCGCTCAAGCTGTGCGAGACAGAAGGCGTTGATGAACTCGTGGGGCCGGTACATCCAGCCCAGCCCGAAGGCGTTGTACTCGCGATCCGTGTCCGGCAGGACCACCTCGCCGAACTCGCGCATCTTGTGAGCGTGAGCCTTCATCGCCTCATCATTGGTCGTGTACAGGCCACCCTCACCGGCGGTCAGGTTCTTGGAGCGGTTGAGGCTGAAGCCGGTGGTGTGATCGAAGCTGCCCATGCGCTTGCCCTTGTAGGTTGCGCCATGCGCCTGGCAGTCGTCGTGGACGACCTTGAGGTCGTGCTTCCTGGCGACCTCGAAGACGGGATCGTGGTCGAAGGGCATCCCGTGGATGGACACGGGCAGTACGGCGGAGGTGCGCTCAGTGATCTTCTCCTCGATGAGCGCGGGGTCAATCGTGTACGTCTTCGGGTCAATGTCCACGAAGACGGGAATCGCGCACTGATGCAGGATCGCCGCCGCGCTGGCCCAGAAGCTGAAGGCGCTGGTGATGACCTCGTCGCCGGGCAGCACGCCCGCCGAGGCGACCGCCATGTGCAGAGCCGAGGTCCCGGAGTTCGTGACCAGGCAGTACTTGGCGCCACAGTACTCCGCCCACTTCTCCTGGAGTTCCACGCAGCGTGGCGCGCTGGAGCCGTGGAAGACATCGCTGTCGAAGACCGCCGTCACAGCATCGCGGTCCCTCTGATCGTGAGGCGGCCAGGACTTGATCGTCCCCTCGGGCACGGTCCCGGGGCCTCCATCGAGCGCAAGCTTGTCAGACATAGTCTCACTCCTCGCTGGTAACGGCTGGAGGTGTTGGCTCGTCGTCCGTATCTATGCGCGGCGGCGTGAGCAGGGCTGCCGCCGCCAGAATGCACATCGCCATTATACCGCATAGGCCCGTGAAGCCGATAGTCAGGTCACTGCCTCCGCGCACAGCGCCGAGCGTCACGCCGGCCAGGCCGTTGAAGGTGCCGTGCATCACCGCCGCGGCCAGCACGGTGCCCGCCCGCAGCCGCACCCAGGAGTGCAGGACGCCCAGGGGAATGCACATCGCGGTCATTGTGAGCATACCGATGAGCGGATGCTCGGGATAGTTGAGCCCCTGGGCGATCAGGGGCGCGTGCCAGATGCCCCAGATGAGGCCGATGATGACGCTGGAGCGCGCAAAGCCCAGACCGGCCAGCTCGCGCTGCAGAAGGCCTCGCCAGCCCAGCTCCTCGCCCAGCGCGAAGAGGCCGTTGATGGTGATACCGGCCAGCGGCGCCGCCAGGAACCCGAGCAGCAACACGTTGATGGGCAGCTCCGCCATCTGCTCGCGCGCCTGGGCGGCCATCTCCGGCCCGGCATACTCCGCAATGCGTTCGACCATGACCTCGCCGCTGAGGTCTAACTCCCCGAAGCCAAGGCCCACCGCAAGCGCAGTCGTGAGCACCGCCAGCAGCATCGGCACAGCGAACGCCAACAGGAACGCCCAGCGCCATCGCAAGCGCAGACCGTAGCGCCTCAGCGGCACGCGCCAGCGTCTCGCCAGGACGATCGCGACCGCCGCGGGCACCACCATGTAAACGGTGCCGATGGCCAACACCGTCGCGCCCTCGAAGGGCACTCCCGCCGCGTAGAGCAGGCCGACCAAGCTCCAGTCAATCCCGAGGGTCAGGCTCAGGAAGGTCAGGACCCGTTGGCGCGCGGTGTGCCCCGAGCTGACCTGCCTATCATCGCCAGCCGGCGTCGCGCGCACTGTCACTCGTCAGCCACCTCGGGCATGATCTTGTGCCAGCCCACGAAGGCCTCGATGCGGCGGAAGACCGGGTTGTCGGCCGGGATGTCGCCGCGTGCAGCCCGGGCCCGCATCAGCAGGTCGCAGAAGCGCACGACCTGATGCCGCACGAGGTTGGTTGACTGGCCGGCCTGGGTCTCCCAGGTGTACAGACCGGCGCGCTCGTTCAACGGCTGCGAAGTACTCTGGAGGTAGGCCCTCACGTAGTTGGGTGCGGTGGCCTCGACGTGCTTCGCCAGGTCCTCCTGTGAGGGCTGGGGGTAGATTCTCCCCTCGGGCTGCTCCTGAATGCGCCGCACCTCGTTGCGAAGCTGATCCACCTTGACGCTGTCCCCGGGCGTCGGCGCGCTGCCGCCGGTGGCCTCGCAGTACGCCTTCACCTGCTCCGGGTCGTCCATGAAGTACATCTGCCGCCGCCACATACGGATGGGCCGGCCGGTCTCAATGTCATAGTCCCACCACCATCCGCCCTCCAGCTTGTTGGCGTCGAACCAGGCGAGCACCTTGCGCAGGGGTTCCAGGTACTTGTCGTCAAGCGTCTCGCGGTAGGCGGCGAAGAGGCCGTTGGCCGCCCAGCGCGGAGCGTACTGCGTGACCGCCGCAGGCTCGTGATGCCGAGCAGGCGAGGGCCGGTTCTTGTCATCGTACTGCCCCGCCCAGCCGGCCACCTTGTCGTTGTCAATGAAGGCCTGAACGAGCCAGTCGGCGCCGCGCAGCGCAGCCTCGCGGTACTTCTCCTCTCCGGTGAGGCGGTACATCTGAAACAGGTTGGAGACCGGCGCCGAGGTGCCGTAGTCATTGACCTCACCGCCGCCGACAACGCCGCTGCTGGTCTTCGCGACGCCCTCCGCCGGCTCGTAGTGATGGGACCAACTACCGTTGGGGTTCTGTATCTTGACCAGGAACTCGGCGCTCTTCTTCGCCGCCTCAAGATAACCCTCTTCGCCCGTGACCTTGTGCATGTAACACAGCAGCAACAGCGGGCCGGTTTGAACGTGGTCCTGTATCAGTGCGACGGTGCTGGCCGGGACGTACTGGCCGTTTTCGCAGTAGTATCCATGTACCCAGTAGCCCTCCTCCGGGTCCTGGGTGGTCAGGTACATCTCGGCGGTGTTGCGGGCGGCGTCGAGGTACTGCTCGTCACCCAGGGCCTCATACGCCCACAGCAGGAGCATGGCGGCGAAGGCGGTGTGCGAGTCCTTGCTCAGCCAGATGGCGTTGCGCGGCTCGGGCAGGCGGTACTTGGCGGTGAACTGGAGCCGCGATGGCCACTTGATCCCCAGGCACCAGCTCCCGTAACGCTGGGTCTCGACCAGCATCTTGAGGTGCTGACGCGCCACCCGCTCGCAGCGAGCCAGGCTCTCGTCATCGGGGAAGAGCGTGGCCTCCGCGCGCCACGTGGGATCCTGCGGGCGCTGGCCCTCGTACGCGTTCTCGGTGCTCATGACCTCGACGGCACGCGGGTGCGCAACGTTCAGGATCGCGATCTCGTCCATCATCCCGTCCAGCGGCTCCTGGTTTGCCGCCAAGTAATCCTGGGTGTTGCCGAAGACCGCCGCCAGATACTCGTGCGGCTGCTCGATGACCTCAGGAATCGGCGCACTCTGAGCTTCCCCGTCAATCGCCAGCCACAGCTTGCGCGTGGCGAAGTCCCAGGAGAACATGAGATGGTGCCAGTCGGTGGGGGAGAGGGCTGAGGCGTCAACTGAGATGGCGGTCACCGGCTCGCTCCCCCGCATCCAGGAATCGCCGCCCACGTGCACGATCAGATCAACTGTGTTCCGTTCGGTCTTGCGCAGGCTGAGCGCCAGGCCCTCGCTGCCCCAGCGCTCCCGGTCGCCGAACATCCCCTCGCAAGTGCGCGGCAGCGAGGCGAAGCAGTGCTTCTGCCCGTCGGTGAAGATGTCGATCGCGCCGGACTTGACCCGCATCGAGACCGTGCCGCACTCGACCGGCACGTTGTCCTTCCCGTCGAACGCGATGTAACCCATCTTCGAGGTGTTGCGCCACCCCTGGCCCCCCTTACCGTCGGCTCCTATCTCGAACTGGCTGCCTATCTGATAGGGGTTGCCCGCCGCCTTCCATGCGTACGGGCCGTCCTCGAAGTCGAGGTAGAACACGACCTCAGCATTGCCGGCCCAGTGCGCGGTGGAAACTTGCGCGCTGGCGCAGGTGGGCACGAGTACAAGAGCTGCCAGTAGCCAGACACGCATTCCTCTTGCGCCACCCTTCGGTCGAACGGTCGGGAGATGCTAGCGAAGGCAGGTTCCCCCAGGCTGGCAGCGAAACCTCCCAGCGTGCGCGCAAAGAGAGCAGGGAGGTGCATCGAGGGATGGCGCCGCGAAGCGGGAGGATGATCGGGCTCATGCTAACGCTTGCATTGGCCGGCGCCGGCGCAGGGCATGCGACCATCCTCGGGGTCGAGGACACGAGGTTCACGCTCGACGGTGAGGAGGTATTCCTGCTCGGCATCAGCTACTACGCTGCACAGGGAGCGTCGGCGGAGTGCATGGAAAGCGACATGTCGGCCTTCGCGTACACGGGCATCAACTGGATCCGGGTCTGGGCGACCTGGGATATGTTCGGCGAGATCTCGGCCGTGGACCCGAGCGGCGCAGCGCGCGAGCCGTATCTGACGCGGCTCAAGAGCTTGGTCAGCGTCGCGAACGAGCGGGGGATCGTGGTTGATCTGACGCTCGCCCGTGGCGTTGGCATCGCGAATCAAGTGGCGCATCTTCAGGCAGTGCGAACGCTCGCCGAGGCCCTCAAGCCCTGGCGGAACGTGTACTTCGACGTTGCTAACGAACGCAATATCAAGGACGCGAGGTACGTCAGCCTGGAGGAGTGCGGCGAGTTGCGCGATGCGATCAAGGAGATTGATCCCGCCCGCCTGGTGACCGCTTCTCACGGCGGTGACATATCGCGGGAGGAGCTTGCCGACTACCTGCGCGTGGCAAGGGTGGACTTCATCACGCCCCACCGGCCGCGCAACGGCGCCTCCCCGGCGGGGACCCAGACCAAGACGCAGGAGTACCTTCAGTGGATGGCGGAGTTGGGCAAGATCGTGCCGGTGCACTACCAGGAGCCGTTCCGGCGCGATTACGGTCGGTGGCAGCCGGAGCTGGCTGACTTCGTCGCGGACCTGCGGGGAGCCATCACCGGTGGGGCCGCGGGCTGGTGCCTGCACAACGGTTCGCCAAGGGGCGCAGCTCGCGACGACACGGGCCCGCGCCGCTCCTTCGACCTGAGCGAGCGCTGCCTGATGGCGCAGCTCGATGCGGTCGAACTCGCGGTGCTCGGAGAGATGAGCCTGGCGCTTGACTAAGCGCCCGGGCCGCCGCCCTCAAGCTCCACCTCCAGGTCGTCGAAGTACAGCACCATCTCGCTGTCGGCCTCGGCGCGTATCTCCACCACGATCTCCATCGGCGGGCCGTCCTGGACCTGATTGCCGTCGCCGGCGGATATGCTCGCCGGTGGTCGCTCGTCCAGGTCCCAGGTTATCTGCCGCCATCCGGTCCAGTCAACGCTGGTCGGCGCATCATAGAAGCACTCGCCGCTGCCGTCGCGTATGCGCAGCTTCGCTGACCTGCCCGAGCCGTCGCCGAAGAGCCAGTACCGAATCGCCCGCACCGGCCGGTCGTAGGCGAACTTGACGCTGAAGAGCTTGATCATGTAGCCACCCGGCGGGCCTGCGGGGAGCTTTACCGCGAGCTTCGCCGACTTCTCACCTGAGTGGGCCTGCTCGTCTGAAAGCTCGGAGGTGCCCTCAACTGCCTGCCCCGCCTGGTTCTTCACCGGAACCGGGTAGACCCGCGACCACGGGTTGTGCTCTTCGAAGTCATAGGCGAACAGGATGTCGCCCGCCTCGGTGCGCGTCCCGTCCACCGGGATCACTGACGCGTCCTCATCGGGCCGGACGCCGCGCGGCCTGGGCCCGATGTCCATGCCCCCGTAGGCCTCAGCGCCGAAGGCGCCGCCCATGGCGCGGGAGGCGCGGCTGGCCCAGAGCGTGTCGCCGACGAACTTCGGCTCCTCCAGGAAGGAGTTCGAGTCATTGCCGGTCGCCGCGCGGTAGGCGTCGAAGTCCTCGGGCGAGTACTGTGTCTCGCCGATGACGAAGCGGCCGGGGTGATAGAGGTTGTGGTCGGCGGCGTACGAGCCGATCGCGACCACCTCGGCAGTCTCGGCCCCGTGCACGATGGAGTTCACCACGTACGCCTTTCCGCCCTCGTCAACCTTGATGCCGACCTCGCCGCCCGAGATCAGGCAGTGCTCGAAGAGCCCGGCCCCGTCCGCGCCGATCAGCACCCCCACCTGTCCGGGGGCCGAGCGCACCACGACATTGCGGAAGTTGGCCAGACACCGGCGCATAAGGTGGTCCTCGAACCGCGGCCACTGGGTGCGGGTCGATGGGGACAGCACGACGTTGATCGGGCTGCCGCTGACCTCGGAGTCAATGACCGAGTGCATCCCGCCGATGAAGTGTATGCCCTTGCTCCTGTTGTCGCGCACGATTATGTTGGCGAAGTGCGTGCGCGCGAGGTTGACATCGGCGATGCCGTGCCAGTAGTTGCTGGAGAACTCGCCGCCGCGCACGTAGCACTCGCAGTTCTCATGCGCGCTGAAGCCCTCGTCACCGTTCCAGACGCCGCGGATGTTCTCGAACCACATCGGCGCGCTGCCGCCGTGGATGTTGAACCCATCGTTCCAGAAGTGCTCACAGGTCAGGTTGCGGACGATGATCTGCCCGGCGCCACTGGTCAGCACCCCCGAGATGCGCACGCTCATCTCCAGGTCGTAGTCGGCGGACGTCTTGCCCTGGGCGGGCCGGAAGTAGAGCTTGCCCTCCTCCCACCACCACTGCTCGGGCTCAAGCTCGGCGGCGGACTTGCCCTTCTCGTAGCGCACCTCCGGGCCGAACAGGAACTTGACTTCTCTCGGCTGAGCGAGGCTGAAGGTCTCGCCGGCTTGCTGCCATCCGGTCTTCGGCGCAAGGTCCGAGCCGGAGAGCGTGGCCCCGCCGCCTTCGACGATGAGCGGCTGCTGCGCGGTCCCGCCGACGCGCAGGGGCAGTGACTCCCGATAGGGCTCGTCCATCCTGGCGATGACCAGCGTATCCGAGGTGCTCAGAGTCTGAACAGCGCGCGCGATGGTCTTGAAGGGCGCGGTGATGCCGTCGCTATCATCGCTGCCGTTGATCCCGTCCACGCGGTACACCTCTGCCCCCGCGAGCGAGCAGAGGCCCAGCAGCAGTGCCCAGGCGCACGCTGGCCCCAAGGATCGCCCGCCGCGCAAGCCCTGTGTGCTCAACTTCATCTCACCTCCTCGTCATGCGCCGCTTGTGGAAGCGGGTTGTCCCACGGGGCGTAGTTCCAGTTCTGAAACAGGTTCATGGCTGCCCGGTCCATCGCCGGGTCCTGCGGCAGGAGCGCCAGCGCATCGAGCTGCGCACCACCGTGCGCCGCGAGCGTGAGGCGCTGGTCGCCGCCACTCAGCTCTATGTCGCCAACCCGATACCAGCTCCAGAACTTGTACTGCTCGCCGAAGTGGGCGAACATCTTGGTGTGCGCGCGTCGCGGGCTGGTCCAGTCGGTGAATCCGATCATGGCCGTGGCCCGAAGGTCGCGCGGCTCCGCCTCGTCGAGCATCAGCTTCACGGCGGTGCTGCTGCCCGGTTCCCAGCGGGCCCGCAGCCACAGGGCATACGTGTCCTCCCGGGGCGCGGTGAAGTCGAAGGCGAGCTCTCCGTCGCCACCGAACTGCACGCCACGGGCCCCGCTCAGCTCCCCAAGCCCCAGCGGCTCCACCTCGCCGCTGACCTCGACCGCGTCCTCAGCCTCGCTCAGCAGCGCCGCCTCCGCCACCAGCACCTGCGCCTGCACGCGCCGCTCACTCTCCCGCTCGCGCACGATAACATCGAACCCTCGTATCGCCCCCGGCGCGCCTTCGGGCCTGACCGTGAACTGCACGCTCGCCGGCTCTCCGGGATCGGCCACCTCGACCGTCTGTTCCGTCGCGCCTACCGCCCAGCCCTCCGGCAGACCCTCCAGGGCCACCCATCCCCGCAGCCTCCTTCCCTCGAGCGTCACCCTCACCGGCGCCTCCCGTCCGGGCGCCATGACAAGCAGGTTCCTGTGCGCCTCATCCCCGTTCATGTAGTAGCTGACGGCGTTCAGCGACACCCCCAGGTCGCTCCGATGCCGCTCGCGCCAGGTGCAGGCGGTCCTCACGGGCACGGTGACGGGCCCACCCACGAAGCTGATGCGGTTCTCTCCCAGGCGAAGCCTCCCGGGCAGCGCCAGTGGCGAAGCCACCAGCGTGGTGCGCACCTCGAGGTCCCTGACGGCCGCCTCTTTGCCTGCGGCCAGCTCCAGCCTGAGCCAGTAGGCGTATCTCGCGGTCACGTGCTCAAGCAGGTCAGCGGCTATCTGTCCCGACGTGCTCGAACTCCGCCACACCTCCGCCCAGCTCTCCCCCTCATCGAACGACAGCGACAGGCTGACTGCACCCGCTCCCTCGGCTGAGTACGCCCCGCTGACGCGGCAGTCCGAGAGGATGTACGGACACTCAGCCCGGTAGATGAGGGTCGCCGCCTGGGCCGACGCCTGCGCACGAAGCAACGGGGAACCGTCACCCGTTACACCGACCTCCATGTTGTCGAGCGCCGTCGCTTCCCCTTCGCCGGTCGGCTGGTAGATGATCGCTCCGTTGCCGAAGTACGGCGGTATCTTCGCCAGAGGAATCGCCTTGCGATCTTTGTCCGTGACCTCGAACCACCGGCCCTCATTGTGCCAACAGATGCTCGCCCGCTCGCCCGGCCGGAGCGGAAAATCCATGCTGTGTGGGCGCACTGCCGTGCCGAAGCGCGCTCGGCTCCTGCGCCCGCGGAGGGCCGAACTCACGGTGCTGCCCTGGCGGAGCTTGAGATACATGTCCTCCTCAAAGCCGCGGCGGCTCACGACGGTATTGTTGTCCCGTTCCAACCAGTAGATGCGCGGCGAGAGGTCGAAAAGCCGCAGGCTGCCGTGGTAGAAGGCCTGCTCGAACTGATGGTGCGTCCCCGAGGCGTCGTTCGAGGAGACGCCCGCGGCCAGGAAGAGCTTGCGCAGGATGTGATTGAGCGGCCCGCACTGATCGAACGGGTAGATGTTCAGAGCCTTGGTGAGCGTGTACGAGACGCGTGGCCGGTGGCGACCGGACGGAAGGGTCTCGCAGTAGTGAGCGTCGTAGTAGTTGGTGGTTTGCAGTGCGTACTTGAAGGCCTCGAAGGCCTTTTCCGGGTCGCTGCGTGCGTCGGTTGTCAGCGTGGCGGCGAGGCTCTCGACGCTGAAGGGGACCACGTTATCATTCGCGCGCCAGCGGGGGAGCAAGGTCGTCTCCGCGCCCGCTGTATCCGCGCGCTGGAAAGTGACCGAGCGCATCAGCGGCTCGAACTCACCGCCGACCTGAAGCGCGAACTCATCGTCGGCTCCGGTGACCGTGCGCTCGACGTGCCGCTGGCGATACTCAACGAAGCGCGGGTCGGGTAGCTCGCGGAAGGGCCGCGTGACCGTGAGACGGCTCTCGGCACGGTTCCTCTCGAACAGGGCGATGGAGGCGTACGGCTTCACCAGGGCCACGCGGCGCTCCACCTTGCCGTTGGTCAAGACCTCCAGCGGCGCGTACTGTTCCTGCGGCTCCAGCTCACAGCCCAGGTGCCCGCGCACGAACCTGTCGTCGGCATCATGTACGCCGTCCCGCTCATTCTCCAGGTGAAAGAGCGCCCTGGTATGCTCGTCAACCTCGAACTCGTCGCGAGCCGGCGTGAAGTCGCCGCCGTAGCGCGGCAGGTCGGAGATCCGGAACTCATCCACGACGGCTTCCGCACTCCGGCTTTCCCGGCATCTGCTCCCCCCGCCGATGAATGCCTGCATGGGCATACTCCGGCTGTCCTCCTCGGAGATGCCGATGCCCTTTGCCTTCGGGTCGCTGGTGTGAACGAGGCTGCTGGGCCAGGGCTCGGCGCTCGGGCCGTCGGCGGCCACGGGCTTGCCGTCCGCGAAGAGTTGGAGGTGCGCCTTCCGGAAATCCCAGGTGGCCGCGAGGTGATACCACTGCCCGGCTCGCAGCGGCGCGGGCCCACGGATTGTGTGCCGCTTGCCGCCGGCATCGGCGATGCTGAACTCGAGCTGATTGCTGCCCTCCGCGTTGAGCTTGCGCAGCAGGCACTGCGTCCGGTGGCCGTAGGCGAGGCCGAGGAAGAAGATGTGCTCGATGCCGTCTTCAGCGTCCCAGGAGGGCTTGCACCAGAACTCCAGCGTCCCGGCCTCAAGACCCCAGTGAACGGACTTCGCGTCACCGTAGGTGCTCGCCGTGAGCGTTCCCTCCGAGCCGCCGTTGAAGGCGAGGCGGCGCTGGCCCGTGAACTCGAAGCCGCGGTTGAGCGGCGCGTTCGCCAGCGCGCCCTCGACGAACCCGGCGTTGCTGGCGGCTGGCCAGGGCCAGCGCTCCCCGGGCCGGACCACTACGCGGTCGAGCCAGACGGTGAAGAAGGCCTCGGGCCCTGTGACGGTCTCCCCCGTGTCCGCGTCCTTGACGTAGCAGCGGACGCGAATGCGAACATCCGCGGTCGCGGCCTCGTGACTGAAGCGACCGCGCTCAGAGAACTGCACGAGTTGGCCCTGCGCCAGCTCGACGGTGAGCCAGCGGGGTTGGATGGGGCACTCGAGGATGCGTGAGCCATCGGCGCGGAACTGCTGGAGTTCGACGAAGACCGGGGCACCGTACTTGGCGCGCTCGGCCAGCAGATCGCACTCGAAGACCATCTCCTGCCCGGCGAACTTCCGCACGTCAATGCTCTGCGAGATGGTCACGTCGCGACCGATGCTCTCGCCCTGGCCGTCCGGGGTCCGGTACGTGCCTCGCACGACGGCGATCCGGTCCACGCAGGTGCCCGGCTCCGCCCCGATGATGGCTATCGGCACGAGTTCGGTCTTCCCAACCTTGAAGCTACACGCGACCTCGGTCCACTTGGGCCCCGCTGCCCAGCGCCGTTCGCGCCTGCCGCGGATGTCAACGAAGAAGGCATCCTGTTCGCTGGTCGGGCCCCAGGCGCGCACCAGCAATGTGTACTCCCCCGGCTCCAGCTTCACCTGGCCCCCCGCGCCGGTCGTCTCGTCGCCCAGGGCCATGGCCTGGCCGCCGCTGGCTTCCGGCAGGTTGACGGGCGCGAGGCCCTTCGCCTTGCCGTAGTCCTCGAGCTCCGCCTCGAGGATTATGTCGGCCTCAGGCAACTCGTTCAGCAGCTCCGGCCCGGCCGCCGCGGCTCTGCGTTCGGGGGTGTTCTCATCCACTACGATCTTCAGTGACCGCTCGCCGGTGGTACGTTCGAAGCGGCCGAGGCTGACCAGCTCCTTCGGCTCCACCGTCCAACCCACCGGCAAGCCGGCGGCCTCCTCCTCGAAGCCCGCGTTGGCAAGCAGGTCCTCGGGAGGCAAAAGGTCAGGATGGTAATCGTGTGCCTGAATGTGACGGTCCTTTGTGTCGAAGTAAATGTCGTAGCGGCCGACCTCCCCGATGCGGGGGCCGGCCATCCAGGCGAGACAGGACTGTTCGTGGCCTTCTCTCGCGTTGAACTCCGTGCGGCACGCGAACGGCACCTGACCGCCGCGCTGCCCTGTGCCGGGCTGGACCACGCGCAGCGAGGCAGGATCGAACTCTCCGTGCACGTCGGCGCGTTGCAGCAGCTGGGAGAAGTCCACCGCGACCTCGACCGGGCGTGGAGTGTCGTGGCGGTAGGGCGTAGTGCGGACGACTGTCGTGCGCAGCCGCCAACGCGGATTCCACCACGGGGCTGCCTGGGCGGCTGGCAGCATCGAGCAGATAAAGACAGCACAAAGCGCCGCACCGCGGACCTTGATATGCATGCTCGCACCTCGCTTGGACGTATCACGTACGGCCGTCACACGAATTGAAGCAGTATCACCCCGGCCACGAGCAGCAACGCCCCGAGGCCGATCATCGGGCTGAAGCGCTCCTTGAACAGCCACCAGCCCACCATCGCCGAGATGAGCGGGTAGGTCGAGGTGATGACGTTCACGCGCGGCGGGCCCTCGCCACATTTGAGGCTGACAGAGCGCAACAACGCCTGAAGATGGCCGCCGACCTGAAGGACAGAGCGATGATGCGCTCTGGTGGCAACGCTGTCGACCTGCCCCTTGCGACACTCAGCAAGGGCCAGGGCGGGAATTCACTGACTGTCCTGGAGACGATCCTCCAGCAGCGCGACAGCCTCGCCAACGCCCTGCGGCGGCTGGGGCGCGTTCCGCAGTAGCTGCAAGTCGAGAAGGGCATCGCGCACGACGCCTCTGGCAGAGCAGTTGTCGAGGGCTTCACCATACGCCTTCAGGGCTTCAACCGCCTGCCCAGCACAGAGCAGAGCGATCGCCAGGAAGTACTGCGCGTCACGACTGTGTCTCGTATATGCCAGCAGTGAACGGGCCGACTCTACGGCCTGCTGGGCGCTTTCGACCCCCGCTTCGGGGTCGTCAAGGCACCAGTGTGCAAGAGCCATGTACAGTGGGGCCCGGTAGCGGAGGGCAGGTTGCTTCAGGCTGATGGCCGCCTCGCAATCCTCGATGGCGCTGTGATGGTCACCCAGGGCGAGACAGACACGGGCCCTGGTCACGAGGTGTATGTAGGTGTTGTAGGGCCCGACCACCTCCACTGGAATGGCGAGCGCCCTCTCGACGTACCTGCTCGCTGCAGCGTAGTCTTGCAGGTTCAGGTAGGCAATGGCCAAGTTATCGAGGTTGTTGGCATGTACGCGTTGCGCATTCGCCTCCGCGGCGAGTTCCTCCGCCTCCTGGAACAAGCGAATAGCTTCCGGGAACTGACCGAGGCGCATATGAAATACGCCCTTGTCACCCAACGTTGCGGCCAAGTCCTGCTTGCTCCGAAAGGTCCTGACCGGCGGGACCAGGTCCGAGATCATTTGAAGGGCGCGCTCCAGGTCACCGAGATCATCGTACACCAGGGATTCGTTGTGCCGGTACACATCTGCGTTGAGGAAGTCGCCACTCTCTGTCGCCCCCGCAATAGCCTGATCATATTGCACGAGCGCCTCCTCGTGGCGCCCGACGCTCCAGTAAGCCCAGCCCAGGGCGCCAGCGTTCGTGTACCGCTCGTTCGGGAACTCGAGGTGTCCCCTCAAGGTCTCGCGCATTTCGATAACGAGTTGAGCGTAGCCCCAGAGCCATAGGTACTGGCGGTCAATGACGCCCAGTAGCCTGGCAGCCGTGTCGTGGAGGCCGGCGTGTACGAGGTGGTAGAACTGCCGGAGTTGGGGTTCGACGTCATCAATGCTCTGCCATTTGTCCACAGGCTTGGCGAGTTCCTGGAAGAAGTCCACAGCAAGCTGGTGAAGGGCCGGCCGGCTGTAATCGTCTCCCTCTTCCGGTATCTGGTGATAGGCATACGCCTGGTCGAGCGGATGCAATGAGAAGCGTCCCCGGTCGTAGATGATGACGTAGTTGCGCACCAGACGGTCAAGAATGTCATCAACCGGAAGGGCCGGAAGAATGTGGCGAACGGCGGCGGCCGGCACCGGATGGTTGTACACGGCAAGCGCCTGCACCACGAGCCTCTCATTGCCGGAGAGGTTGTCATACAGCTCGCGGGCAGGGTTCTCCAGGAGACGAGCGAGTCCGGATTCGTCCGCGAGCAGCTCCTGGAGGGTACGGGTGCGGCGCTGGCCCAGGGTGCCGACCAGGGTCTCGAGCGTCCGAGGAATGCCCTCACAGCGGCGCACGACTTCGCGCAGAGTTTGCTCCGGCGCCTCCCTGATGCCAAGCTGGCCGTCGGCGTCGAGTTCGCGGAGCAGGTCTACGGCCGCATCCTCGGGCAGCCCTCGATCCAATGAGAGTTCATCACGACGGCCGACGACGCGGCCCTCAACCTCGGGCGAGAGCACGAGAGTCCGGCGGCTGGTGGCCATCAGCAGCGCACTGTGATCGTATTCGAGGCAGGCCTCCACGAAACGGCGCAATCCGTCGTACTCATCGAAGATGGCGTTGTGCTTGTCTAGCACACTCTCGAAATTGTCGAGCACGATGAGGTAGCGGTGCTGGGCAAAAGTCCGCGTGAAGAGGAATTCCAGCCCTTCACTGAGGGAGGCCTTGCCGCGCCAGTGGTCGCGGAGTTCGTCGTCTGCTGCCGCGTCCAGCGTGCGGCGGACGAGTTCGACGATCTTGTCGGGAGAGCGGAACTCGGACTTGCGCAGGTCTGCAAAGACAATGCCGTCAACGTCGCGGTCGTCCGGGGTGGTGCCCTTCCTAAGGTCTTCTTCCACCTCGCGGACTAGCTTGGTGATCAGGGCTGTCTTGCCGGTGCCCCCTCGCCCGCAAACCAGCACTACGCGGAGATTGGGATCCTCGAGGCGCTCGTGAAGGGCACGTAGTTCGGCGATGCGATCCTGGAAGTGCTGGATAGTGGCGCCCGGGACAGGCCCCGCGACGATCTGTTGGACGCGGTCACCGGCGCGCTTCTGGGCTTCCGTCAGCTCAACGAGGAGGCGCTCGAGTTCACGCTTCTGCCGTTCGACATCCTCGGGGCCGGGGTGGCGCGCTTCCTCGAACTCCTTCTCCATGATCTCAGTGGCTGTTTGGCTGACGGAGGTGGTCACCAAGACGGGAAGCTGCTTGCGATCTTTGAAGAACCTCACGGTCTTGAGCCGCATTAGCTCTTCCCGAAGGACGCGGAGGCGCTCTGCCTGCTCACCAGTGTCAGTGTACTCCTCGGACCACTGGGCACTATCATCGAGTAGGAAGACCAGGGCTGGAATACCGTTCTTGACTGCTTCTCGGTACTCCAGTTCGGTGATGGAACGGTCATAGCCTTCAGGGATGAAGCCATATCGCTTGGCGAAGATGCCAACGTAGATGTGGCAACTGGCGACCTCGTCCAGGCTCTTGTCCAATGGCGTGGCGTCGGCCGCGGGGAAGTACTCCATCGCTACCGGCGTGTGGTTCATGAGGTGGATGGCCTGTATGACCTCTTTGCGGTGGTTGTTGAGGTCCTCAGATGTCGAAGAGACGAAAACGCGCATGGTCATCCCCTTCCCCTGACCTTGGGCTCATAAGTCTCAGCCCCCGACCACGGCGCCTTCATTCGTCAGGCAGTGGTTGCGCGGACTTCGCACGAGCGTCAAGGCGTACCATTGGGCCGACACAAGCATTGTGTCGGCCTCGGGGTCATCTACATAGAGTAGCTTTCGGGTCTTGCTGAGTGACATGTCGGCATCCACATCTGCGCTCAAGCCCCCGGTCGTCAATCGCTGCGCCGTAGGAATGTGAAGACACGCGGTCCTGCCACGTTTCGAGCAGTACAGACGAAGTGATGCTGATATTCCGCAAGCCACCTTCACGGCCCTGCACAAGTTTCGTCTTCTGTTGCCGATTGGGATGCTTCTGTCCGCTCATTGGTCGGGTCATCGTGGCTTTGTCCGTACCCGCTAATCGAGGCAGTTCATTCTGCCCCAGGCAGGGCAACTCCATACGCAGTTGCAGGCGTCAGTGCGAGGCAAGTGGGGCTGGTGCGTAGCCGCGACCGCGGGTCGGACCAGGGGGCTCCATCGGTAGCCATCGCGATCGAGTACGCCGCCAGGGCGTAGAGCATTATCGTCGCAAGCTTGGCACTCATAGTTTCACCTCTTCTGGGCCTTGGCGCCCGTAATCAGATGAACTGGAGCAGTATTACCCCGGTCACGAGCAGCAACGCCCCGAGGCCGATCATCGGGCTGAAGCGCTCCTTGAACAGCCACCAGCCCACCATCGCCGAGATGAGCGGGTAGGTCGAGGTGATGACGTTCACGCGCGGCGGGCCGGCAATCTGCATCGCGCGCACGATCAGCACGAACGCCGTCGAGAGACTGATGATGCCGTGGGCCATGTAACACCAGACCCCTCGGCCGGGCATCTGCAGCAGCTCGCGCCATGCACCGGACACCAGCGCGTAGAGCACCCAGCTCACCAGCGCGCAACTCAGCAGCAGGGCGTTGGTCGGGATAGGTGGCAGGTCCTTGGGCAGCTTGCCTATCAGCGTCTCGGCCACAGCCCAACACAGACAGGCTGCGATCGCGAGCAGGACGGAGAGGCGCTGGGTGGCTCGATCCCGTGCCTCGGCGCCGCTGTCTCGCCCGCCCACCAGCACGCCCCCGAGCACCACCAGCACGCACGCGCCGAGCAATGCCCACCTGAAGACCTCCAGGCCCAGCAGTATCGAGAAGGCCAGCAGGGGGAGGACCTTCAGCCGCGTGATCGGCACCGCCACGCTGACACTGCCGAGCTGAAGGCTCTCGTAGTATAGCATAAGGCCGACGGTGAACTCCAGCGTGCCGATCACGAAGAAGAGCGCGAGGTCTCTGTACGGGAGGCGGACGAGCAGCGCTGCGTCCTCGCCGGCCAGCACGAACATCACGAAGGTGCCGGTCGCCAGGGAGATGCCGATGCCCAGGCGGCCCGGGCTCTGCGCCAGCTTGATGAAGATGACCACGAAGCCCATCAGCAGGGCCGCGATGGCCGACAGCGTGTACGCGTAGCTCAGTTCAGGCATAGTAAGCGCCCTTCGGGCGCAGGCACGACAGGAACGACAGTTGCGAGTGGCGAGTAACGGCAGGAACGACGGGCAAGCGTCAACCGTCAGCCGTCAACTGTCGTTCCCGATTGACGGTTGCCGATTGACGTATGACGCTCCTTAGCCACTCGCCACTGACCACCGCCACCGGCGGAGTTCACAATCGGTAGAGGCTCGCGGCGTTCTGAAAGACGATTCCCTCGATGTCAGCTTCGTTGGCGCCGGCCTCGCTCAGGAACTCGACCATCGCCTCAATGCTGGGGGGATAGGGGTTCTCGTCGGGTGTCGTCCCGAAGATAGTGCCGTAGGGCTGGAAGGGCGGCCCTACCCTTGTCGTCCAGTCAGTGCCCGCGAGCAGTTGGGTCGAGGGCACGCGATCCATCACACTGCGCACGCCGGGCGAGCTGAAGTCGCGTATCTCAACCCAGAAATTCCCGGGGAACTCGCCGTATCTGTCCTCTATTGCATCCAGGTATTGATCCACCACGGGCGGGTTGTCGTCGGGCATACCCACGGCGTGGGCGAGGATGTACTTCGCCTCCGGCACACGCTCGACGGCCTCGAAGAGGTCCGCAAGCTGCTCCATCCCGAAGCTCGACGGATGCTCTCCCCGGTTCGAGGTAGATATGTGCACCTGCACCGGCACGTCGAGCTGCACCGCCAGGCGCACCTCCTCTTCCACCGCGTCAGAGTCCATATCGTACTTCATCATGTACTGGAGCATCTCGCCAAGCTGGACGAACCCCCACTTCTCGAAGCAGATGCGCATCACTTCGAGCGACTGCTCCGGGAAGTTGGGGTTGACCGTGCAGCTTCCGTAGAGTCGCTCCGGCGCTCGGCGCACCAGGTCGTAGATGAAGCGATTCGCCTCGAGCACTTGGTCGGCATCTTGCATCATCCGGCTGGTCCAGGGCCCATCGCAACTGATGATGAAGCGCAGGTCCACGCCGCTGCGGTCGAGCAACTCCAGGAGGTCATCGAGGATGTCTTCGCGCTCGACGCCGCCGGGGCCGTAGTTGCTCACGTGGATGTGCGTATCAATCCATCTGCTGACGCTCATCTTGCCCTGTCTCCTTTGCGGTCTGCGGGTCTACTGCCCGGCGCGCTCGTCAATCGCCTCACGCACGGCCCCGAAGTGCTCGTCATAGAAGTGATAACGGTGGAAGAGCACGAAGCCTTTGGAGCCCACCTCGCGCGCGGCGCGGATCTCGGCCTTGATAACCTCGGGGTCCTGGCGCTCGGGGTAGATGCCGCTCCAGGTGATCGCCATCCCCGTGACCAGGTCGCATCGCCCGAGGTATTCCTTCGTCTCCAGGGCGCGCTGTGCGAGAGACGCCACGTCCTTCGTGTAGAGCTGCGGCACGTAGAAGTCAATGTATCCTCGGCGGGCCCAGGTGGTCCAGTCGCGGCCAATGTACCAGTCCGGGTTGGCCCCGCCCGAGCCGTTGGCCGACAGCCACATCTCCGGGCGCTTGTCCATCATCAGCTTGCGCAGCCGCGCGAAGTAGTCGGTGCTCATAAAGGCCGCCAGGTTGCGTACCACGGGCCTCGCGGCCTCGGGGTCCTCGCGGATGTCAATGCCGAACCACTCGCGACAGAGCTGCTGGCAGTAGTCGCAGTAACAGTAGTCGCCCCAGGGGAAGCCGGGCTCCTCGACGTGTATCCCGACCAGGCCTGGGTACCGGTCAATGACCGCGGCCACGAAATCCAGCTCGAACTGCCGCACCTCGGGCCGAACCAGACACACGCCGCCCTCGGTGGCGACCCCCTCCGAGTTGACTGCTGCCCACTCCGGGTGATCGCGCAGCTCCACGGCGCGGTAGGCGTGCTTGTAGATCCACGGTGAGACCCACGCGTGCACCTGAATACCGCGCTCGTCGGCGGCCTTGATGACCTCGCCGAAGGCGTCCCATGCCGCCCGCGGGTCGAGCTTCTCTGGTTCGGGGGCATCCAACGCGGCCATATACAGCGTCGTCACGGTCGCGAAGATGGTGTTGAAGCCGGCGGCCTTCAGCTTGTCCAGGCTCTCGGCTATCTCCCGTAGGCCCTCGTCGCGTTCCTTGGCCCTAACCGAGCCCCACCAGACGGCCCGCATCTCGCCGTCCGGGTAGGCCTTCGGGAGTATCTCGGCATCGTCCGCGTAGAGCTTGCCCAAGGCGAAGCCCTTTTTCTCCTTGCCGTGCGTCTGAATCATCAGCGCGAAGCGGGTTGTGCTCGCCGCGACGCGGAAGGTGCCGGTCGCCCTCTGCCACGCGTTGCCCGGTCGCAGAGTTCCCCCGGTTACGGGGAGGCCGACGGGCTTGACCTCATCGTCCTCGCCCGCCGGCCAGCCCCTCGCTACCACGCGCCCTGACTTGATGTCGCCCTTGTACCAGAAGGAGAACACGTAGGTCCCTCCGGGCACAGCCTCGAGCGCGCCTTCGGGACCGTAGAAGCTGCTCTCGGCCAGGACGATCCCGGCGCTGACGCTGTGATTCTCGGCGGTGTCCTCAGCGTCCTTGGGGGTGTACCACTTGGTCAGCTCCAGGCAGGCGGACCCCTCGCCGGAGTGCTTCTCCTCGGTTGAGACGGTCAGCTTCGCCCCGCCCGCGCCGATGTACAGGCCCCACCCCACCGGCATCCCGTTCTCGGCGGCCTCCTCCGCCGACGGGTTGACCACCAGGTTCTGAGCCAGTGCTGCACCGGCTGTCATTGCGCTACAGACAATCACGAACGCACGCAACATCACTGTCCCCTCCCTGGCGGAGCCATTCACCTCAGTTCGGCGACGACCGCCGCGTACTGCTCGAACTTCGGCAGGATAAAGATGCCGTCCTCGGCTCGCAGCTTCACGTCCACCTCCCCCGGCACCTTTAAGCTCACTCTACCGAGCCGCTTGCCCTCAGGTAGCGTGAACGTGACGCGCAGGCCGCTGACCGGGATGGTCCGGTCGGCCTTCTGCTGCTCCATCTCCGGCAGCTCGGGGTGAAGCTCGGCGTTGTAGTTGAGGAACTGAAGGAGCGCGCCTCCCTCGCACTCGCACACATCGCAGTACACGCAGTCCGCGCCCGGCGCCCGCAAGCGGTCGCTCCCCGCCGCCACAGCGCCGCCCTCGCCCTCGATGGTCAGCATCCGCCGCTCCGGGAGAACCGGCGCCAGGAAGCGCATCGCGGCCTCCGTGGCCGCCGGGTCCGGCTCGTGCATCTGGGAGACGCGGACCGCGTCCGCATCGCTGGACAGCTTCATGGTTGGCCCCTCGCCCGCGATCTCCTCGACCTCGAAGCCGGCCGCGTAGGGGCCCCAGACTCCCTTGGCAGCATCCTGTCCCGGCCCGGCCACGTAGGTCTCGCCGCCGCCAGGATTGAGGCCGTCGCCCAGCAGGTTCTCGGTGATCTGCTTCTTGTCGGGATCCCACGGCCCGAAGCGCACCTTGCGGAACCAGGCCGTCCCGGACTGCCCGCGCAGCAGCAGGTGGACGTTGGCGCTCCTCACCGGCTTTGCCGGCTCGATGATGCAGCGGGAGGACTCCCAGTCATGGGTGCCGGTGTTGAAGGTCGCGATCTGCCCCCACAGATTGCTCCCATCCTGGTAGGTGATGTCCACGTAGATCGAGTAGCCGCTGCCGGGCGTGCCGGAGAGATTGAGCGCCTTGCTCTCTCCCTCGACCGCCAGCAGGCCCGGCTCCTTCTGATCCACGATCACGTTCTGAGCTGCGCCCAGCCGCACGCCCGCCATCGCATCGCCGAGCACATACCAGACGGTCTTTCCCTCCACGGTCTTGGTGCCGAGGCCCTTTTCGCCCTCGGGCTTCGCCAGCAGCTCCGGCACCGTCTCCAGGTCGCTCCAGTCGGCGGCGTACTTCGGCTCGGCGCCGACCACCAGCAGCTTGCCGCCATCGCCCACGTAGGCTTTGAGGGCCTCGGTCGCCTCCGCTGTCAGCGCTGCGGCATCCAGCAGCACCGTCCCCGGGCAGGCCGCGAGCTTCTCAGCCGTCAACCCCACGTCGGAATGAATGATGAAGGGAATGTGCGCCTTCATCAGCGCCTGGCCGATGGCGTAGAGCTGCTTGCGTGACGAGCCGCTGGTCAGGAAGCTGCGTGGGGAGAACACGATGCCGACCTCGCCGATCTCCTGGCGGCTGGTAAGCTGCGGTTCCAGCGCGGCCCACGTGGCGTAGACATCCTTGACTATCTGCGCGTGCTCGCGCAGGAGGCTGCCCGTCCCCGGGCCGCCCAGCCCCAGCCAGCTCACCGCGCCCTGGCTCATTATCTCACACAGGGCCAGCTTCGCCCGGTCGGGCGCCATCCGGCCGTGGTGGCGCTTGCCCTCCTCGGTGAGGAGGTGGTAGGTGACTGACATCGCCACCTTCCCGTCGGTGAGCGCGTGGGCGAGCTTGAGCCACGTAATCTGCTGGCTGCGCGGCGGGAACGGCCCCCACGTGGTGCCCTCGATGCACATCATATCGAAGTGATCGCCGTAGGCCCACTGGTAGGTGCTGCCCGAATCCTGGTGCCAGGTGCCATCGGTGCAGAAGCCGGGATGGAACTTGCGCGCCTCGTCCCGGCACATCGCCAGGAAGTCCATCACGCAGAGTATGCGGAACTCGCGTAGGTGCATCCGGTAGCGCATATCGCCGGGAAGCTCGCGCAGGTCGGTCACCTCCAGCCCGTGCTCCTTTGCGTACTCCGCCCAGCGTGCGCAGCAGTGCTCGCAGAAGCACGGCTCATAGTGCGAGGCGTAGTCAATGTGACAGCCGTCCCAACCCTCCTTGGCCTTGCTCTGAAAGACGCCCGCCGCGTACTCGCGCCAGAGCGGGTTGTTCACGCACGCCGACCAGTTGTTGGCCACGCCCGGGAACAGCGGATCGTAGGGCCGCCGGTAGCTGCCATCCTTGTTGACGGCGCACATAGCCTTGATCCGGTCCAGGTCGTCGTCGAAGGTCTTGGGGCGGATGGAGTTCATTGTGAACCACGAGCGCGTCACAAGGCCAAGCTCGTGCGCCTCGTCAGGCTTGACGCCCATCACGCAGTTGACGCCGACCTCCGCCCACTCGGTCAGCTCGACGTCCTTGATACCGCCTACGAGCAGTTCACGCACGTGGCCTCGCCGCCAGAAGTCGGCGAGATCCTCTTGTGCGGCGCAGATCGCGCACGACAGGATGCACGCAGTCGCCAGTATGATCCGCATCAGTACCACCTCCGTCGGGCTATTCGCCGCAGCAAGGCGCGGACCTTGCAGGTGCCGGCGGCAGTTATCCGTCTGCTGGCAGGTGAAAAGCGAGCGGCCAGCGAAAGAAGCTCCGCTCAGTTGCATCGCGCCCGAAACCCCCGCGTAGGGCGGGCTTCCAGCCCGCCAATGTCGTCCTTGGGGGTTCTGAACACTTATCGCCGTGTTGGAGCGGAGAACCTGATGAAGGCGATCGTCGTCGAACGGCCGGGCGAAGTTGCATGGCGCGAGGTAGGGGAGCCGCCGGAGCCGGGACCCTACCAGGCCCTCACGCGCGT
>CBFDBV010000002.1:0-39969 GCA_965603135.1 uncultured bacterium | reverse complement strand
AACGCCTCCTTGCATCTGCGAACCCGCGGTGCGGGCCCCCCGCACGCCGTACGGCGGGCGGGTCCTCGGACCCGCCGGGGGTGGCTGGAGGTGGGCTCAGGATGCGGGCCCTGGCCCGGAGAATTCCCCGGGAAGACCCCGCCTCCTTCAAACCTGAAGCTGCGTCCCGTCGCGGGCGATGATGAACGGGAAGTCCAGGTACTCGAAGCACATATCGCGCAGCACGTCCTCGCCCGCGCCATGCCACGGGTCGTGAATGTGAATGAGCAGCAGCTTCTCGATCGGCTTGTCGGCGATGAAGGGGAGCGCCTCCTCCGGTCTGATGTGCGTCATCTCCATCGCGAGCAGATCCAGCGGCTGCGCGGTCAGTTCCTCCAGCCCCTCCAGGTCCCGCGGCAGGTCGCCGGAGAAGGCGATGCGCTTGCCCTCCAGCTCGAAGATGTATCCGTACGACTGCCTCTGGTTCGGCAAGTCCGGCTCATAGCCCTTGTCCGCGATTGCGCCCATGTGGCCGTTGGGCACCGCCGTCGCGCGCAGCCAGTCGTCCTCGTAGCAGAGCCCGGGCTGCACCCCGCGCAGCTCCAGGTCCCACGGCTCCCGATCGGGCGGCATATACAGCGCCTCCAGGTAGCGCCGGATGACCTCGACACCCTCAGCGGGCAGGCAGTACGCGAGAGGCTGCGTTGTCTGCGGATGGCGGACCATGAAGGTGAACTGCGCCAGCCCGCCCACGTGGTCGGCGTGCAGGTGCGTGACAAAGAGGGCGCGTAGCGACGCGAAGTCCTTGCCCGAGCGCCGCAGCGTCGCCGAGGCTGGTTCACCGCAGTCAACCAGGTAGCCGACGCCGTCCGTCTCTATCAGTGTTGAGGAGCTGTACCGGGACAGAGTGTGAAGGCCGTGACCCGTGCCGAGTGTCGTGATGAGCATTGTTGTTCCCTCTTCCTGGGGCGAAGCTGGCTGTGCAGGGGGAGTAGTTGGCCGCCTGTGTCAGCGACACCTCCCAGGCGCAGGCTGCACTTGACAAGTGCCTCAGCGCACGGAGAGTGGGGCAGAGGGGTACGCCGAAGGAGATGGTGCCATCAGTCGCCGACCGACGTTGCCCAAGCCTCGTCGTACTGCTGGCAGTTGACGCTCTTGACGTGGCCGTCGGCGAAGAGCATGTTCCAGCGGCCCTCGTCGTAGCGCTGGCTGGCGCCGTGCCAACTGCCGTGGGCGTCGAAGAGGACGTTGGTCTCGGAGGGATGCGGCAGCAGCGAGGGCCCGGACTGCCGGAAGGCGACCTCGGTGCGCCACATATAGGAGGTGCCGAAGGCCGCGAAGGAGGTCGGCTTGCCGTTCAGATCCAGGCTGGTGCCCTCGAGCTTGGTGTAGCCCGTGTCGGACTTGCAGTGCCAGATCTCCCGCGCCTTGGTGTACGGCAGCAGAGCGTCCTTGAGCCGAGGCATAGTGGGTATCAGTGCCTGCCAGTCAGGATAGGCGTCCCAGATCTCGGGCAATTCCGCGTCCGCGGGGTCCACCGCGAAGGGGAACAGCTCATCGTAGTCGCTGGAGTACATCTCGAGGGCAATGCCGAGCTGGCGGAGGTTCGACATACACTGCGCCGCGCGCGCTTTCTCGCGTGCTCTGGCGAACACGGGAAAGAGCATCGCCGCGAGAATCGCGATGATGGCTATCACCACGAGCAGCTCAATCAGAGTGAAGCCGCGCGAACGGCGGGGAATGGGGAATGGGGAATGGGCAACCTGTCCGCCGTCGCCTTGGCGAAGCCGGATGGGGGCCACCGCACCGGCCCTTTGCCTGTGCGCTCTGCCCTTTGCGCTGCGCCCTCTGCGCATCACAGTTGTCTCATTTCCGCTTTCCCAGCCGAGGGCTTGCCCTCGGCGGCGCGGTGACTGGAGCGCCAGCGCTCCTCTGGGGAAGGGGCGCCCGGTGTTGGATCCGACTGGTCTCAATCAGTCAGGGGCAGATGCTGTGTGCATTGCTCAGCAACGATTGCGAAGCTGCGGCGGTGGATGACGGTCGGCCCGCGCTGCTGGACCGCCTGCCGGTGCGCCTGGGTGCAGTAACCTTTATGCCGGGCAAGGTCGTAGCCCGGGTAGAGCAGGTCAAGGCGCTCCATGATGCGATCCCTGCTCACCTTGGCGACGATGGAGGCCGCGCCTATGAGCGGCGAGAGCGCGTCACCATGGATCACGGCCCGGTGCGGCGTGTCCAGCCCCTCAGGCTCGGGCCCGTCCACGAGCGCGAAGTCGGGCCCGGGCCTCAGGCCCACGAGTGCCCGCCTCATCGCCAGATGCGCCGCGCGCAGCACATTCAGCCGGTCCACCATCTCGGCGTCAACCACGCCCACGGCCCAACTCACCGCGCGGGCGCGTATCTCCTGGTAGGCTGCCTCCCGCTGACGGGCACTGAGCTGCTTGGAATCGGCCACCAGCTCAAGTTCGGCCTCAGGTGGCAGTATCACCGCCGCGGCGACCACGGGCCCCGCCATGGCGCCTCGGCCGGCCTCGTCCACGCCCGCCACGCGCTGGTAGCCCTGTGCGTACGCCCATGCGTCCACGCCGCCCCACTCATCGCGAGCCGAGGACGGTCTCATCGGCATGGGACCTTCCGGGTACATTATTCACGCATTGGCTGGGCCGACAAACCTCTTGTTGGGTGGGGAGACAAGGGAGCCTAGCGAATGATGCGCATTCTCTGAGGTGGCCAGAAGATCACCATGGCCTTGCCGAGGACGTTGGCACGGTCGAGCAGCGGCGCGTTGACGTAGGTGCCATCGGAGAGCGGCCAGTCCCACCTGCGGGCGTCGTTGGAGTCATTGCGATTGTCGCCGAAGACGACAAAGCGGTCCCCGGGCACTTGCAGGTAGTGGTGGCCGTCGTTCTCGGCGATGCCGAAGTCGAACACCTCGCCCGTGGTGAGGTCCACGTAGCGGTCGCCCAGCGGCCAGGGGTGGTCCGGCGGCTCGGCTATGTACGGCTCCTCGATGGCCTGGCCGTTGCGCCAGAATCGCCCCTCCTCGTCAACGAAGATGCGATCGCCCGGACCGGCCACGACGCGCTTGATGAAATCCTTGTTGAGCGGCGTGGCCTGGGATGGGGCGTTGAAGACGGCGATCTCCTCCGGCCGCGGCTCGCGGAAGAAGTAGATGAACTTATTGACGAGGATGCGGTCGCCCTCGTGCAGGGTCGGCTGCATGGAGCCGGAGGGAATGAAGAAGGCCTGGATCACAAACGGCCGCAGGATGCAGAAGACGAGCAGGGCGGCGATCAGCCCGGAGTCCACGAACTCCAGTATGCCCGCGCGCCAGCGACTGAGGGGCCCTATCCGGGGAACAGCGACCCGTATACAGACGATGGCGCCTATGAGGGCAATGACTTCCCACGGGTTGTCGAAGGCAAGGAAGGTGTTGGTGTCTGGCATGTTGCTAGCGAGGTGATGGCGGTTGCTACTGCTCGGCTTCGGGCGCCGCTTGGTCCGCCGTCTCGGCCGTCGCCTCCTCTGCAGGCAGCTCGTCAGTGAGCACTACGTCCGCGGCGTGGCGTACTTCACGCTCCCTCACGCGCGCGCGGCGGCCGATGCGCTTGCGCAGGTAGTAGAGCTTGGCGCGCCTGGGCTTGCCGTGGCGGATCACCTCGATGCCCGCGACCGTGGGCGAGTGCAAAGGGAAGCTGCGCTCGACCCCGATGCCGTGGGTGACGCGGCGTACCGTGAAGCCCTCGCTGAGACCCGCCCCGGAGCGGCCGATGACAACGCCTTCAAAGGGCTGAATGCGCGTGCGTTGCTCCTCGCCGGCGCCCTCGGTGATCCTAACTCCGACTCGCACCGTGTCACCGGGGCCGAAATCCGGGATGTCATCCTTCAAGTGCTCCTTCTCCATCTCTTTGATGAGGTCAGCCATCTCTGCATCTCCTTGTATGCCCGGGTCGGGCCCAGGATCATCGCTCGTCTCGCATGGTTTCGAGGGCCTCGGCCAGGAGGTCGCGGTCTTCCTCGGTAAGCTCGGCGCGCGCCAGTAGATCCGGCCTGCGGCGGTAGGTGCGCAAGAGCGACAGTTGCCGGCGCCAGCGCCTGACCTCCTCGTGATGACCCCGGCTCAGCACCTGGGGCACCAGCAGCCCACGGAACTCCTGCGGACGCGTGTAATGTGGGTGCTCCAGCAGGCCATCGGCGAACGAGTCGCACGCCGGAGACTGCTCGTTGCCCACCGCCCCCGGCAGCAGGCGCACGACCGCGTCAATGACCACGAGCGCCGGCAACTCGCCGCCGGTAAGCACGTAGTCCCCGACCGATATCTCCTCGGTTATGACGGTCTCCCGGACGCGCTCGTCAACGCCCTCGTAGTGCCCGCAGACTATGACCAGGCGCTCGTGCCGCGACAGGCGCTCCGCGCCGCGCTGCGAGAAGGGCACGCCCTGCGGCGTCATCAAGATGACGGGCACGCCCGCGTTCTCTCCCACCAGCGCCTCGACGCAAGCCACGAGCGGTTCCGGCTTCATCACCATCCCCGCCCCGCCGCCGTAGGGCGCGTCATCCACCATCCTGTGCCGGTCCAGGGCCCAGTCGCGCGGATTGCTCACGCCGAACTCGACCACGCCGGACGCCCGGGCGCGCTCCATGATGCTGAAGCCCAGCGCCTGCTCCACCATCTCCGGGAAGATCGTCACGACATCTATGCGCACGGCGCCCCCACCTATCCGAGCAGCCCCTCGACCTCCTCGACGGTCATCTCGCCGCGCTCGAGGTCAATCGCCACGATGACATTGTCCACGGCCGGGATGAGCACATCGTCGGTCGCGTATATGTCATTAGCGCCGGTGCGGATGATCTCGGTAACCCGGCCGAGTTGCTTGCCGGCGGTTGTGATGACTCGCAGCCCCACGATCTGGAAGTCGTAGTAAGCCCCCTCAGGTGGGGGTGGGATGCTCTGCCGGTCCACCTGCACGAGGCGCCCGCGCAGCCTCTCCGCCTCGTCTCTGTCGTCTACCCCGCGGAACTTCATCAGCGCCCGCTCGCCGGTCGTGGGGCGGACGCTCTCAACCTTGAACTCCCCGACCTGACCGGGTGCGCTGAACGTGACGCTGCCGGCTTCGGTCAGCCGCTCGGGCGCATCCGTGCAAAGCTCGACGACCACCTCGCCCTCCAGCCCGTGAGGCTTCAGTATCCGCGCGACGGGCACCTTATGCTCGTCGTCAGGGCAGCTCGATCTGCGGGGCACTCTCCGCGGTCACCTCTTCGTCCAGTTCCGGCCTGATGCCGCCGGGGGTCTCGCGGACCTCGATCACTTTGTCGTCCTTGACCACGACCTCAATGCCCCGAAGCACCGTCTGCAGGCTGTCACCGAGCTTGAGTTCCACGTGGCTCTCAAGTGTGCCCCGGATGATCTCCGCGCCCAGCTCAAGGTCTGCCACCTGGCGCTGGCGCTGGATCAGCTGGTCCTTGGACTGCTGAAAGCGGCGCTTCTCGCCCTCAAGCTGCTGACGCAGGGCCATGGCCTGCTGGATGTTCGTGCGCTGCATCTCTGTGACGTATTGCCGGCCGCTGATGTCTATCTGCGTGATGCGGCGGTCAATCTCGTTGATCGCTTCCGTGAACTCCTCGTCAATCTCCTGCTTGAGCTGCTCAGTAACGACGGCGCGGAGAATCACGTCTCGTTTGATGGTGACGGAATCAGGCATAGTGTACCCTCCGGATGGCGCCTTGCCGCCGGGGCTTTTGCATGCAGGCCACTGAGCGCCACGTCAGTGCGCGTGGCCCGCACGCCCTGCTCGCTACGACAGGATCTCGACGGTGGCCTTCTTGTCAACCTTGCTCCCGGCTGCCTTGACGATGGTGCGCATAGCGTTGGCGATACGGCCGCCCTTGCCGATGACCTTGCCCAGGTCACTCTCCGCCACCGAGACCTCGTACACGACGATGCTCTCGCCGGCTACCTCGTTGACCTGCGCCTGGTCCGGGTCGTCCACGAGTGACTTGACCATCAGCTCTACTAGCTCTCGCATGGGGACTACCCCCTACCCTCGCGGGCCAAGGCCTGCGGCAGGTGTGTGTGATGGGGTGCAAGATTGTGAAGCGGCGCAAGTGCGGGTTACTCGGTCACGGTCCCGCCTCGGCAGGATCAGCTTCTTCGGAATCGTCCTGGGTCTCGTCCTCGGCCGCCTCATCATCGGTAGGCCCAGATGCCTCGCTGGTGGCTGCGGGGGCCTCGGCCTCCTCCGGCTGGGGCGTTCCGTGGAACTGCGCCATCACGCCCGTCTGCTTGAGCAGTGAGCGCACTGTATCGGTGGGCTGGGCGCCGACGTGCAGCCAGTGCAGCGCTCGCTCGGCATTGACGGTGATGTCGGGCGGGTCACTGCTGGGGCTGTAATGGCCCAGCTCCTCGACCGTCCTGCCATCGCGTTGTGTCCTGGAATCGGCGACCACGATGCGAAAGTGCGGGTTGTGCTTGCTGCCTATCCTCTTCAGTCTGATCTTGGTGGCCAAGCCGCGGTCTCTCCCTTCAAGTCACGCCTGGCGAAGGCGCACAAGCCCTCCGTGGCGGGATCAGCGAAAGCCGATCTGTGTACCGCCGACGGTCGCTTTGCCTCCGCTGGCGATGCTGCTCATCATCTTGGAGAGTTGTCGGAACTCCTTGAGCAGTATGTTGATATCCTGCACAGCAGTGCCGCTGCCGCGTGCGATGCGGCGCTTCCTGCTGGCGTCGAGCATATCCGGCTTGCGGCGCTCCTCTTTCGTCATCGAGCCGATGATGGCGTCAATCTGGTCGAACTCGCGCTCATCGAAGTCGGCCTCGCTGAGCCCGGGCATCTGCTGAGTCATCCCGGGGATCATCTTGACGAGCTGGTCGAGCGGGCCCATCTTGCGCACGTTGCGCAGGTGGCTGCGAAAGTCCTCCAGGTCGAAGCGCGCGCTGAGCAGGCGCTCCTGGAGCTTGCGTGCCTGCTCCTGGTCCACGGCGCCCTGGGCCTTCTCGACCAGGGTGAGTACATCGCCCATGCCCAGGATTCTGGAGGCCATCCGCTCGGGATGGAACACCTCCAGGGCGTCCATCTTCTCACCGACGCCCACGAGCTTGATGGGCTTGCCGGTGACGGCGCGCGCCGAGAGCGCCGCCCCGCCGCGAGCATCGCCATCGAGCTTCGTGAGGACGAGGCCGTCCAGGTCGAGCGTCTCGGCGAACTGCGTGGCGACGCTCAGGGCCTCCTGGCCGGTCATCGCGTCAACAACCAGGAGCACCTCGGGGTCGTCAAGGACCGCCGCCTGGTCTGCCAGCTCCTGCATCATCTCCTCGTCAATGTGCAGACGGCCCGCCGTATCCACGATGAGCACATCGTGGGTCTTCTCGCGGGCATACGCCACGGCCGCGCGGGTGATCTGCACCGGGTCGCCCTCGCCCAGCGAGAAGGTCTCGGTGCCGACCTGCTCGCCGACCTGGCGCAACTGCTCGATGGCGGCGGGCCGGTAGACGTCGGTTGCGCAGAGAAGACAGCGCCGCCCCTCACCCTTGAGCCGCAGCGCCAGCTTGCCCGCACAGGTGGTCTTGCCGCTGCCCTGAAGACCGCACAGCAGGATCACGGTGGGCGGCTGGGCGGCGAACTTGATGCCCGCCTCCTGCGAGCCGAGCAGCTCAACCAGCTCGTCGTGCACGATCTTGACGATCTGATGGGTGGGGTTGAGGCCGCTGAGGATGTCCGCCCCCAGCGCCTTCTGCTGCACGCGCTTAACGAAGTCCTTGACGACCTCGTAGTTGACGTCCGCCTCCAGAAGCGCCGTCTGCACCTCTTTGAGGCCCGAGCGGATGCCTTTCTCGCGGATCTTGCCGCGGCCGCTGAGGTGCTTGAAGGCCTGCTGGAGCCGCTCTGTGAGCGTCTCGAACACGTGCGCGTACCCCCGTCCTTTCAGAGGCGAGAGGCGAGATGCGGGAAGCGGGGAAGAATGTGAGGTCGCCTCCCGACTCTCGCCTCCCGCCTCAAAGCAAGTATATGCCAACGCAGGGCCTTTGTCAACCGCGCCAACGTCGGCCCGCGTCAGGCCTCGGCGTCGCCGTGAGCCGCGCTCTCAGAGGCCTGGGCGGCTTCACGCGAGCGGTTGACGTCCTCGGCGATCTGCCGGGCCAGGGCATCTTCGTCTGCGAAGCGCTGGACCCGCCGCAGCCAGCGCAGAAGCTCGATCTTCAGATGCGCTCCGCCGAGGTCGTCCTGCTGGCCGACGATGTGCGCCTCCACGAGGTGATCCTCTCTGCCGAAGGTGGGCGCGGAGCCGACGTTGATGGCGGCGGGCCGGACCTCCTCGAGGGGCTCGCAATCGGCGGTGACCCTCGCGGCGATGCCCGCGTAGACGCCATCGCGCGGAATGGTCTTCTCCGGCGGAATGCGCAGGTTCGCGGTAGGGAAGCCGAGCGAGGCGCCTGCCCCGCGGCCACTCACTACCTCGGCGAAGATCGCGTAGGGACGGCCCAGCAGAGCGGCCGCCTCGTGGACCTGCCCCTGGGCGAGCAGCTCGCGCACCCAGGTGCTGCTGACGCGGCGGGCGTTCACCGTGAACGGCTCGGCGACGATCACCTCGAAGCCAAGATCGCGGGCAAGCCGTTGCAGCCCGCGCACGTCACCGCGCCCCCCTGCGCCGAAGCGGTGCGTCTCGCTGGCGCACACGCACACCGCGTTCAGGGCGCCGACCAGGACCTCGCGGGCGAAGGTCTCGGGCGGCATCTGCTGGACGGTCCCGGGGAACTCGAGCACAAGCGCGAGATCCAGGCCGAGGTGCTCGAGCAGATGGAGTTGCTCGTGCAAGGGGGTCAGGCGCTGGCCGGGCTGACGGATGCCGGCGTCTAACTCGCGCGGGCTGGGGTCGAAGGTGAGGGCGGCGGATGCGACCCCGCGCTTGCGGGCCTGCTGGCATACCTCACGAAGCGTGTGCACGTGGCCCAGGTGCACGCCATCGAACGCGCCGACGGCGACCACGTGCGGCGCGGCGCCGACCTGGTCCGTGTCAAGGCCGAAGACGCGCTTCACGGTGCACCTCCGCCTGTGACGCGCCTGGCGCCGCCGCGGGAAAGACGCGACGGGGCTGGAGCTGCGCCCCCTCTGCCGAGCGCTGGACCTCGGCCACGCACACGAGGCGGCCATCCGGCGCGAGGACGGAGACCAGGTCCGCATCATCGCCCACGTCGCCAACCGGCCAGCGCACGCCTTGAATGAGTCCAGCGGCACCCTGAGCGGTCACGGTGATGCTCGGTATGCCGTCGAGCGCCTCCGAGAGGGGGATGAGGAACTCGTTGAGCGTCGCGCCGGCTACGGCGGCGTCCAACTCCTGCACGGTGAGTGACTCCGCGACCGTGTGTCGGCCGACCGCGGTGCGCACGAGAAATGACAGGTGTGCCCCGCAGCCCAGGAGCCTGCCGACCTCCGCCGCCAGGCTGCGCACGTATGTGCCCTTGGAGCACTCTATCTCTGCCAGCGCGCGAGGAGGCCGGAACCCGATCGCGCCAGCGGAGCGCTTGTGCTCCGGCGTCGCGGCCGAGGGCAAGCCCTCGGCTGGGGAAGACTGTTGGGCCTGGCCGGGCTGGAGGTCGAGCAGCTCGAAGCGGTGGACGTGGATGCGCCGAGGCGCGACCTCGGCCTCCTTGCCCTCGCGTGCCAGCTCGTACAGCCGCCGCCCGCGATGACGTACAGCCGAGTGCATAGGCGGGGCGAGCTCCAGCTCGCCGGTCAGCTCGTGGAAGAGATCGCGAAGGCGGCTCGCGGTGACTTGTTGGGCTCCTGCCTCGTCGGGCTCGCCGACGATGACGCCCTCGCCGTCGAGGGTGTCGGTGGCGACGCCGAGGGTGATCTCGGCGCGGTAGATCTTGCGCTCGGCGGTCAGGAACTCGCTCAGGCGCGTCGCCGCGCCGAGCATCAGGATCATCACGCCGGCGGCTGCCGGATCAAGCGTACCCGTGTGACCGACCTTGCGCGTGCGGGCAATGCGGCGCACCTGGTCTACCAGGTCGTGGGAGGTGATGCCCGGGGGCTTGAGCACGTTGAGCAGTCCCTCAGGCACTCGCTTCAGCCTCCCGGAGGATCGCGGCGATGGCCTCCACGATGCGGCCCTCCACCTCCGCCAGGTCACCCTCGATGGTGCAGCCGGCCGCGAGCTCGTGGCCCCCGCCGCCGAAGCGCACAGCAACCGCGCGGACATCGGCCTCGCGCGCGCGGAGGCTGACCTGCCAGGTCCCTGGCTCGCTCTCCTTGAGCAGCACGGCAACCTGAGCCCCGTTGACGTGGCGGAAGGAATCGATGATGCCCTCGGTGTCCTCAGGGCGGGCCTGGGAGGCCTCAAAGTCCGGCAGGCCCAGGGAGGCGATGAGCACGCCCCCATCAAGCGCCCGCCGAAGCGAGCAGAGGGCACGGCCCTCCAACAGCGCGGCCGGCAGCGGGCGCTGCGTGAAGATGCGTCGTGCGATGTCCTCGGCATCCGCGCCTGCCTCAACAAGCGCCGCGCCCAGGCGCAGGGCCGTCGGGGAGGTGTTGGCGAAGCGGAAGCCGCCGGTGTCGGTGATGAGGCCGCAATACAGGGAGGTGGCCGCCGCGGGGGTGAGGAGGGCCCCCAACTCTCCAGCGATGGCAAACACCTGCGCAGCGGTCGCCGGCGCGGATAGATCAACGTACCGCAAGTCGCCGAAGGCATCCTGACCAGGGTGATGGTCCACGTCGGCCAGCAGCGGCGCGGCCTCGAGGGCTTCGCGCAGGTGCGCCAGCCGCTCGGGTCCGTCGCAGTCGAGTGCAATGGCGAGGTCGGGTCTCTGCGAGGGGAGATCTGAGCGGACGGCCTCGGCTCCGTCGAGAAACGCGTAGCGCGCGGGCACCGGGTGGGGCAGGGCGACGTGGACGGTCTTGCCCAGCCCTTGCAGGATCAGGCGCAGGCCCAGCAGGCTGCCCACGGCGTCGCCGTCGGGGTTCTCGTGGGAGGCGAGGTGGATGAGGTGGGCCGCCTCGATGGCGCGGGCGATGGCGGCGGCGTCACTGCTGCGAGATGTCACTTGGCTCCTCCATCGCCTCGCGCTCGGCGGGCTGGAGGCCCGCCCTACGCGATGGTGCGCGTGCGTCGGCCTCGGCCCTGAGTATCTGCTCGATGCGCTGCGCCCTCTCGGGCGTCTCGTCTATCTCGAAGCGCAGCTTCGGCACGTAGCGCATCTGCAGGCGCTCGGCAAGCTCGTGGCGGATGAACTTGCAGGCGCGCTTCAGGCCCTTCAACGCCTTCTCCTTCGCATCCGGCTCCCCGTAGGCGCTGAAGAAGACCTGCGCGTGCTTGAGGTCGGCGGAGACCTCAACGCCGGTGATGGTGACGAAGCCGATGAGCGGGTCATCCACCTCGGTGCGGAGGATCTTACCGATCTCCTTCTGTATCTCGCGGCCGACGCTCTCCATCCGGTCGGTGCTCATCGTGATCGCACCCTTGCACAGCGGCGTCACTTGCGATGCGCGGAGCAATCGGAGATTTCTCTTAAGAGAATGCTGCGCATTCTCAGCGGGATGCCTACAGGACAGTGATACTGCAGCGCTCGACGACGACGCGCGGCTCGCTCTCAATGAGGCGCAGCGCCGCGTTAAGGACAGTGTGCATGTGGCTGGTCTCGTTGGCGACGCAGGCAACCGCGAGGCTGGCGTGGTGCGGAGCGTTGTCCGGGCCCAGGTCAGCCACGGAGACATTGTGCCGGTTCGCCAGTCGGTCCAGCAGACTCTTGACGACGCGCCGGCGGTCCTTGAGGGTGAGGGCGTCGGAGATCAGCAGATCAACGCTGAGCAGCCCGACCACGGTGGTCACCGATGACGCCCCTTGGTGCCGGACATCGGACCAACGACAACCGACTGTTACGCCGATCCGGGGCTCCTGGTCCGAGGTCCGGCAAAGGCTAAGTCGTGGCCTCGAAGCTTACCGTGCGCGGGACCTCAACCTGGGCGATGATCTCGATCTCATCGCCTTCCTCCCAGCCGCGGAACTCGGAGGTGGCGATCCCGCAGTCGTTGGGCGCCTCCAGAGTCGAGACGTCGCGGTCAAAGTGCCGCAGCGATTCGAGGATGCCCTCGAAGACGACCTCGCCGGTGCGGCGCACGATCATCTTCGCGCCGCGCTCGGCCCGACCGTTCGTGATCGCGCAGCCAGCGATGACGCCGACGCGGGAGATCCTGAAGATCTGGCGCACCTCCGCGCGGCCCACGGAGACCTCCTCGTAGATGGGTTCGAGCATGCCCAGCATCGCCGCCTGGATGTCCTCGAGGGCCTCGTAGATGACGTCGTAGGTGCGTATCTCGACGTGCTCGTCCTCGGCCAGGCGGGCGGCGGGGGATGATACTCCCACGTGAAAGCCCAGGATGATAGCCTCCGAGGCCACCGCGAGGAGCACATCGGACTCGGCGACGTCGCCGACGCCGGTGTGAACGATGTTGATCTCGACCTCTTCGAGTTGACCGTCTAACTGCTTGAGCGACTGCTCCAGCGCCTGCACGGAGCCGGATACGTCCGCCTTGAGCACCAGGTTGAGGTCCTTGACCGCCAGCTCGCCGAGTTCGCGGTAGAGGTCGCGCAAGCTGGCGCGCGCGCTACCCTCCAGCGCAGCGAGTCGCTCCTCCTCCAGCCGCGCCGTCGTGAGTCCGCGGGCATCCTTCACGCTGTCGGCCGTGACCATCAGCTCGCCGGCCTCCGGCACGGCGGAGAGGCCGACGACCTCCACCGGGTGGCCCGGCCCCATCTCCTTGAGCGACTTGCCGCGCCAGTCGCTCAACTGGCGCACTCGGCCCTGAGCGGACCCGCACACGAGGACATCGCCGACCGCTATGCGACCGTTGCGCACCAGAATCGTCGCGACGGGGCCGCGGCTCTCGTCCATCCCGGCCTCGACCACCACGCCGGCGAACTCCGCGTCCGGATCGGCCCACAGCTCCTGAACTTCTGCGACTAGCAGGATCATCTCGAGCAACTCGTCTATGTTCTCCCGGTTGAGGGCGGAGATGGGCACGATTACCGCATCGCCGCCCCACTCCTCGGCGACAAGCTCGTGCTCGAGCAGTTGCTGCTTCACCTGGTCGGGGTTGGCCCCCGGCATATCCACCTTGTTGATGGCGACGACAATGGGCACGTCAGCGGCGCGTGCGTGGCCGATGGCCTCGACGGTCTGCGGCATGACCCCGTCATCTGCGGCGATGATGAGCACTACGATGTCGGCCACCTGGCCGCCGCGCGCGCGCATAGCGGTGAAAGCCGCGTGGCCGGGGGTGTCGAGGAAAACGATACTCCGCTCACCGACCTGGATCTCGGATGCCCCGATGTGCTGCGTGATCCCGCCCGATTCAGTGGCGACTACGTCCGTGTCGCGAATGCCGTCGAGGAGGGTGGTCTTGCCGTGGTCAACGTGCCCGAGCACAGCGACTACCGGCGGCACGTCAATAACATTGTCGGGGCGCTCCCCGGAGGCGCGCTGAGCGACCTCAGGCAGCGGCGCGAGGACCTCCTGTTCCGGCTCGACGACCTCGACTTCAAGCTCGGCAAGCTGCTCTTCGAGGGTGCGCAGGCTCTCGGGGGACGCCCAGGGAGGAGCAGTGACGTAGACATCCTCCTCGGGTTCTTCCTCCTCTACCTCCTCCGCCTCGGCGGTCTCTGCCGCCGGCTCAGCCTCGGCGGCTACGGCCACCGGCTCAGCCTCCTCGGAGGCAGCCTTTTCTGCTTGGGCCGCCTTGGCTGCCTCAGCTTCAGCGGCTTCTCGCTCCTCGCGCTGGCGCCGCGCGCCCAAGGCCTGCTCGGCGAGCAGTTCCGCGGCGGCGCTCGCGGTCTCCATATCAATGCTTGAGGCGGCGGAAACGTCGCTCACTCCCAGCTCGGCCAGGACCTGCAACAGCGCCTCACTGCGCAGGCCCAGCTTGCGCGCGAGTTGGAAGATGCGCACCTGACCTGCCAAGAGAAACACCCCTTAACGGCGGAGGCGAGAGGCGAGAAACGACGAACGACGAACGACCCTCCCACCTCTGTGGTCCTCAGCTTCCGGCTTCGAACCTCCGCCGTTCGGTTACAGTTCGATGGTAATTGCGCCGGCCTCAAGGTCCTCAAGCGTCGCCTCGCCGCCCAGCAGCAGGTCGCGGATGACGTTCGCCTCCTCCGCTGATATACTGCTGGCGTGGCTGGTGACCTCAAGGCCCTCCTCCTGCATTATCTCGACGAGTTCGCTGCTCGGCACGTCCATCTCGCGCGCCAGCTCGTAGACGCGGATGCGCGCGGGCTTGGCCTCAGGCTCAGCCTCCTCGGCCTTGGCGGGCTCTTCGGCGAGGGTCTGCCACTGGGTCACGCTGCGAATGTCAATGCGCCACTGCGTCAGTTGCGCGGCCAGCCGCACGTTCTGCCCGCGCCTGCCGATAGCGAGAGACAACTGATCGTCGGGCGCGACCACGACCGCAGACCGCTCGTCGTCGTTCAGAACCACCTGCGAGACCTTGGCGGGCGAGAGCGCGCTCTTCAGGTATTCGTTGGGCTCTTCAGAGAAGCGCACGATGTCAATCTTCTCGCCTCTCAGCTCGTCCACGATGCCCTGCACGCGGGATCCGCGGTGCCCCACGCACGCGCCCACCGCGTCCACCTGCGGGTCGCGCGATTCCACGGCGACCTTCGAGCGTGCGCCCGCCTCCCGGGCGACCGACTTGATCTCGACGACGCCGTCGTAGACCTCAGGCACCTCCTGCTCGAAAAGGCGGACGACCAGGCCGGGATGGCGCCGTGAAAGAACGATCTGCGGATTGCGGGTGGTGCGGCGGACATCCAACACATAGAGTTTCAGGCGATCCCCGAAGCGGAAGGTCTCGCCCGGTATCTGCTCGTGGGCGGGCAGGAGCGCCTCCGTGCGGCCAACGGTGACGAAGACGCTGCGGGCGTCCTTGCGCTGCACCTCGCCCGTTATCAGCTCGCCGACGCGATGGCTGAACTCGTCGTAAACGATCTCGCGCTCCGCCTCGCGCACTCTTTGCATCACGACCTGCTTGGCGGTCTGTGCGGCGATGCGGCCGAACTCGGCGGGATCCACCTCGTGCTCCTCGTAGGTCACACTGCCGGCGATGGCGATCTCGCTCTGCTCGGCGGCTGGCTCAACATCCGCGGCCTCGGACACATGAGTGGTGACTTCAACGACATCCGCGATGCGCCGAGCGAACATCTTGACGGTGCGGGCCTCGTAGTCTATCTCGAGGCGGATGTCCTCATTGACCCCGTATTTCTTGCGATACGCCGAGGCCATGGCCGCCTCGACGGTCTCTATCAGAGCGGTTATCGGTATGTCTTTCTCACGCTGGAGTTGCTCAAGTGCGTCGAGAAACTCTCCGTTCATCTCGCTCAACTCCCCGGGGATGGCCCGCGACGTCAGCCGCTCTCGGCGTCCCAATCGTATACGAGGTGCGCCTCCTCCACCTCTGCCAGAGGTATCTCGTGGCACTCGTCCTCGATCTCAAGCAGAACCCGCTCGTCGGCAACGCCGCGCAGCAGCCCTCGCTCCGTCTTGCGCGCTCCGCCCGAGGGCCGGTGCCTCACCGCCACATGCTCGCCTTTGAAGCGCTCGAAGTCGCCGTCCCGCGTCAGCGGCCGATCCAGGCCCGGCGACGAGACCACCAGCGTGTACGAGCCAGGTATCGGGTCGAGCATGTCAAGCAGCAGCGAGAGCCGCCGGCTCATCTCCTGGCAATCGGTGGCGGTCACGCCGGCCGGGTGCGTCAGGCTGGAAGCCCCACCTGCGCGGTCAATGAAGACGGTGAGCGTCCGTCCGCCCGCACCGCCGCCGAATTTCATCTGAACCAGCTCATAGCCGAAGTCCGCGAGCGTCTTCTCAACGTCGCCCTCGATCTTTCGTACCACCGGATGCTTGCTGATCCTCATCTTGCCCCAACCCGGCGCAACGAGCGACCAGGTCCGCACAACAAACGGGGAGTGGGCCGCACAGCACCCACTCCCAGGAAAGTCGCTCCTGAGATGTGACTACAACTGTCCGTATTATAGCGCAACTGGCAGGGAAATGCAAGGGGGTTTTGGGGCCGAGTTTCGAGGAAGTCCCTGGAGGGTATGATAACCAATGGAAGGAGTGGTGGCGGTGAGGCACTTGTCGGGTGACTTGAGTGTCACCCGATGCCAGGGCCAACGGCGCGCCCTTCCCCCCGGGACGTGCCGTTGTCCTTTTTTGGTGCATCTCCTCCGCCGTTCGTCGTATGCCGTCTTGCGTTACCCGCTTCCCGCCTCTCGCCTCTCGCCTCCAGGCTGGTGCTTTCTGTGGGCTTCAGCGGCCTCTGCGAGCCTGGCGGCCACGGCGGCGTTGACGGTGCCCTCCGGGAACTCCCCTTCCTCGTCCCTCTGACCGGCCGCAACACCGGTCAGCAGCTCTATCCCCTCGTCAATGGTCTCAACCGGATAAATGTGGAACCGCCCGGCAGCAACCGCCTCCACGACCTCCTGACGCAGCATAAGGTTGCGCACATTCGCGGCGGGAATGATGACGCCCTGGGCGCCCGTCAGGCTCATCAGCTTGCAGGTCGCAAAGAAGCCCTCGATCTTGCGATTGACTCCCCCCACGGCCTGTATCTGGCCGTGCTGGTTGACCGAGCCGGTGACCGCCAGGTCCTGGCGCAGTGGCATCCCCGACAGGCTGGAGAGCAGCGCGTACAGCTCGGCGGAGGCCGCGCTGTCGCCCTCGACCTCCTCGTAGACCTGCTCGAAGGCGAGACTGATGGAGCAGCTCATCGGCTCCCTGGTCGCGAACCGCTCGCCCAGAAAGCCGGTCAGGATCATCGTGCCCTTGCTGTGGATGGGCCCGGACAGTTCGACCTCGCGCTCCACGTTGAGGATGCCCGGCTTGCCCAGGTAGGAGCGAGCGGTGATGCGAGAGGGCTTGCCCACCACGTAGTCGCCCAGCGGCAGCAGCGAGATGCCGTTCACCTGCCCGAGCACCTTTCCCTTGGTGTCAATGAGCAGTGTGCCCTCCTCGATCATCTCGAGCAGGCGCTCTTCGATCCGGTTTGAGCGCTGGATGCTCTCCTTGAGCGCGCGCTGCACGTGCCCGGTCCCGACGAGGTCGGCCCCCTCCTTCGAGCACCAGAAGGCGGCCTCGCGCACCAGGTCGGCGACCTCCAGGAAGCGTGTGCTGAGCTTCTCGTGGTCTTCGGCCAGCCGCGCCCCATACTCGACCACCGCCGCCACGCCATCGGGCGTGAAATGGGTCAGCCCTTCCTGGTGGCAGCGTGCGGCGACGAAGCGGCCATACTCCTCGACGGTCTCGGCGCTGCGGTCCATCTGCACGCCGAAGTCGGACTTGACCTTGAAGAGCTTGCGGAAGTCCTCGTCGTGCTCGTGCAGCAGATAGTAGAGCAGCGGACTGCCGATGAGCACGACCTTGACGTTCAGAGCGATCGGCTCGGGCTGGAGCGTGACCGTGGAGACCAGGCGCAGGTGCTCGCGAATCGATTCGGGGCGCACTTGAGCGCTCTTTAGGGCCCGTTTGAGCGCCTCCCACGCGTAGGGCTTGGTGAGCACGCTCAGCGCCTCCAGCACCAGATATCCGCCGTTGGCGCGATGCAGGGCCCCGGGCTTGACCATGGTGAAGTCGGTCACCAGCGCGCCCATATACGCCACGTGCTCCACGTCTCCGGTCAGGTTCTCGATGGTGGGGTTGGTCTCGAAGACGACCGGCGCGCCCTCGCCCTCCTTGTGGCTCCAGACGACGTTGACGCGGTAGCGGTCGTGAGGGCGATGGGGGCCCTCCAGCATGCGCTGCGGGACGGCCAGTTGCTCGGCCGCGGGCTCATCGGCTTCCTCGCGGAAGGCGTCCACGTTCGCGATGATGTCGTCGCGCACCTGATTGAGGTGCTCGACGACCTGCTCGATCTCAGCGTACTTCTCCTGGAGGTCCTTGACGAGGCCGCCGATGGCGTAGAGAGCCACCTCGCGGTCGAGTTCGGCGACCTTCTGGCGGGCCTGCTTCTCGGCGCGCTGGCCGCGCCTCATTATCTCGTCGAGCTTCTCCTGCATCTCCTGGCGGCGCTGGTCAAGGGCCTCGCGCTCCTCCTGAGGAAGCTGCTGGTATTCCTGAGGGCTCATTACCTCCCCGTCCTTGGCCGGGGCCACGATGAGGCCGGCAGGGCCGCGGCCGATCGCCAAGCCGGCCTCCTGGACCTCCCGCTCGAAGGCTTGCAGCTCCTTGTTGCGTGCCTCGCGGAACTCGCGGAGGAGTTCGTCGCGGCGCTCGGAGTACTCGTCGCCATCGAAGGAGCGTGTGATCTCGCGGTCCACGTCCTCGATCAGCTCGTGCAGGTCATCGCGCAGCGTGGCGCCCATCCCGGCGGGCAGCTCGAGCGCCCGCGGGCAGCGCGGATCGTCGAAGTTGTAGACGTAGCAGCAGTCGCTGGGCGCCGGCATCTCGTCAGCTTTGCGCTGGAGCATCTCCAGCACCAGCGAGGTCCTGCCGGTGCCGGGCGGGCCGAGGGCGAAGATGTTGTAGCCCTCGCTCTGGATGTCCGCCCCGAAGTCGAGCGCGTTCATCGCCCGCTGCTGGCCGATGGGCACGATCTCGGCCGGCAGCTCCTGGGTGGTGCCGAAGTCGAACTGCGATGCGTCGCACCGCCAACGACACTGCTCTGAAGTAAGCTCTCTGGGCAATGGCAACTCAAGTGCCTCCTTGGCTTCGCCGGTTCTCGGTCGGCCCACTCCGCCCTCTGCGCTGGCGCCGTGCGATCCTGTCAGGGAGGACCCTCGGAATGTCCGTGGAAGTGAGAATGGCTGTATCATAACCAACCTGCCCACCTGGGTCAAACTCCCGCTGTCCGTGGCGGCCCAGCAGAAGTCCTCCCACGAGGTGATGCCGCTGTGTTTCAGCTCGTCAGCGCGGGGACTGTCCTGGCGCTCGTCGCAGTCGGCCTCTACAGACTGCCTGGCAGGACCGTGCGACACGCCACGGTCCTGGTGCTGCTGGCCTGTGTGCTTGCGGGAGTGTTGTCGGCCTGCACGTTCAAGTACACGGTTGATGACACGTATATCTCCCTGCGCTACGGCCCGCCTCGCCTCGTGCCGGATGCGGAGATACCAGCCCCCTCCGGCCCGACCGGCGAGCTCTGGGCATCCGAGGTATTCCAGAACGAGTACCGGTACCTGTTCACCGTATGCGCGTCGCCCACGTACAATACGCGGGTCTATGTTAGGACCGACCTTCAACTCTCAGGGGAAGCGCTGGCTGCCGGGTACGATATGACGCGCGAGACCATTCGCGCCAACAACCACCCAGGCCCCACCGTGCGCTGAGGGTCTACGTGGCTTCTGCGGCCGAACGAGGACAATCGAATCCCCCGAAACTGGCGGCTGCGGTATGGGGTACGGCCCAGGAATCACATGCATTGACCTCGTGCGAACCGTAGCTCTGGAGGGAGGAACCGGAGCAGTGACAGAGAGTCAACGGCCGCTTGTGCGGGGCGATCTCAAGGCCGTTGGAGTGGTTCTTGCAGCGCTGATGGTGTTGCACTCCCGCGCCCTCCTTGGGCTGTCGGCTTACTACGAGGGTGACATCTGGAGATGGTTCCTGCCGGTTCACAGCTACGTGCGTCGCGCGCTGCTTGAGGGGAGCCTGACACCGTGGTGCGACCAGGTGTCATGCGGTTACCCCTTGTGGGCTGACGTGCAGACCGCCACGCTTTATCCGCCGAATCTGCTCTTCCTGATACCGGTTCCTGTGGCGCTTGTTTTGGCCTGGTTGCTCTGGCTGCACTACGCGGTGGCGGCCACGGGCATGTTCTGTCTTGCACGCCGCCTTCAGTGCAGCGCCCTGGGCAGCCTTGCAGCGGCCCTGGTCTTCACGCTGTCCGGCTTCATGATCGCGCACCTACAGCATTACACCATCATCTGCTCGGCGGCGTGGCTGCCCTGGGCCTGGTATGCCCTGCTGAGTTACGCGACCGTCCCGCGTCGGGGCCCGCTCGCCCTGCTGTTATGGTGTTCTGCGGGGCAGATTCTGGCTGGGCACCCGCAGATGTGGATTCTCACCTTCGTCTCGGGGGGCCTTTTGCTGCTGCTTGGAGTTTCCCGGCAGAAGCAGCGCACGTATTTGAGCTGGCTTGTGACCGGAGCCCAGGGCTTCGTAGCAGTGCTGCTTGGTGTCGCCCTCGCGGCGGTTCAGATCGTCTGGATGGTTGCGCTGATAGGGGAGTCCGTGCGCAGCGAAAGGTCCTGGGACTTGGTCACTAGCCATTCGCTTTCCCCGCTCACCGCGCTCGGGCTGATCGGTTTTGAGGTGCCTGTGACACACAGATGGGAGTTCTGCGGCTTTCTCGGTGCGGGGCTGCTGGCCCTGGCAATCTCCGGGACGCTGAGAAGTCGCGTGCGGGCGATGGACTGGAGGCTTTGGGCGCTCGGGCTGTTCGCTCTTGTCATGGCCTTCAGCAGATACAACCCCGTCTATCATTTTCTCTGGCGGCTGCCGCTGCTAGGGAGCTTTCGGTGCTGGTGCAGGTGGCTGCTCGTCTGGTCCGCCGCTGTCTCGCTGATAGGGGGCCTGGTGCTCACGCGATTGCAGCGCAACGAGCTCATGCCGAGGCGCCGCTGGATCGCAGTGGCAATCCCGCTGATTCTCGCCGCGATCTGTGCGACTCCGGTGGTATGGTACGCTACGGGCGCACGGCTTCCCGAAGGACTCGCACGGTTGATGGTAGATAGCTTCGTCTTGGACCGGCCTGGGCGAGACAAGCCGGCGGGCTACTACTACGCCAAACTGCCTGGAGTCCTGGCGGAGCGTTCTTCGGAGATCGCCCGCAGCCCCGCTATCTACCTCAGTCTGCTGGCGCTAGGGGTATGTGCTGTGTGCATGCGCTTTGCCGGACACCTCAATCCCCGGTGGCTCGCGTGTGTGGCCTGCGCAGTGGTGGTTTTGGAGTGCTTCTGGTTTGGCTATGCTTACAACCCAGTCGGCGACGCCGACCTGCTCAGGCGCGCCCCTCCCAGCGCAAGCTTGGTGCGGTGCGGTGGCAGGGTTCTGGTGCCGCCTCGTCCTCAGCCGGCTGTGACCCGGCAGTGGTCCGCCCGCATGCCAGATCCCGCGGCGCAGTTAGCGGACTTTGAGCAGTCTCGCCAGTTGCTGTTCCCGAACATTAACATGCTCTTTGGCGTGAGCGCCGCTGGCGGTTACATGCCCATGGAACTCGCTCGCTACCACCGACTGCGGCAAGCGGCGTCCACGACCGACCCTCGGTTCGCTGCCCTGCTTGGTGTGCAGTGGTTGGTCACAGACCTCTCTGCCGGAAGTTTGCCCGACGGCTGGGAGCTCGTCGCTGGCGCCGGCGAGGTGCTGGTGTATCGCAATCGCCTTTACCGCGGCATGGCGTGGCCAGTGTTCAGGACCGAGGCTGCCGAGCGCCTGCTTCCGATGCTCCGGTCCCCGTCGGAACATCGCTCCGACCTGTTCGGCGTGGCGTTCTTGGACGTCCCGGCGAGCTTGCCATTGTCGGCAGGAGCCGAGCAGCGTGGTGCTGCGCGCGTGATCCATTCCGACGCAGGGGGAATGTCTGTGCGCTGCGATATGGCTTCTGCGGGTCTGCTTGTGATTACCTCAGCCTGGTATCCGGGAGTTCACGCAAGGGTTGACGGTGATCCTGCACCGGTCATGCGGTGCAACATCGCCTTCTGCGCGGTTCCGGTCCCGGAGGGTAACCACCGGGTGCAGCTCGCGTATCGGCCTCAGGGCTTGGCCGCGGGAATAGCGGTTACTGGTGCTGCGCTGATAATAGCGGGCTTCTGGATGCTTCTCCTGCCTCGGAGACAATCCCACGTGTCCGAGCATGAAGCGCTATGAATCAACACGACCCGAACCAGGCGAATAGCTCTGTGAGCCCTACTGGAGCCCCTGTCGCGACAGGCTGGTGGGAGACCCTCTTCGCCGGCCTGCCGCCCAGGGGGCGAGACTGGGCGCTGATCCTCGCGGTGGCCGCGCTCAGCGTCGTCGTGTCGGGCTATCATTTCGGCACGAATGATCAGTCGGTCTACCTGCCCTACCTGAAGCACTTCCTGGACCCCGGGCTCTACGGTGGCGACCTCCTCCTGGAGACCATCCCGGGTCAGCACCCGCTCTTCTGGCGGCTGCTGGCGGTGCTGGCGCGCGGCGTGCCGCTCGAGCCGCTTTTCCTGGTTCTGCACCTGCTCGCCACGGCCCTGACTGTCATCGCAGTCTACGCCCTGGCGATCAACCTCTTCCGGGATCGGGCCAGCGCAGCGTTCTGCCTGGTGGTGGTCGCGCTGTCGGTGCCAACGCGCTATGTCCCCGGCGCTGATGGCCTCAGGTTGGCGTGGCCGGAGGTGACGCTGCGCAGTCTGGCGTTCCCGGGGCTGCTGGTCGCGCTGCTTCTGGCCCTCCGCAAGCAGCCGCTGTGGGCGATGGCGTTGGCGGGGCTGATGGTGAACCTGCATCCCATCTCCGCGGCGGTGGTGGGCGCGATGGTCTGGCTGGCCGGGATCCTAGTCGGAGGCCAGCGCCGCCGCGTGGCATGGGCAGGCCCGGCGGTCTTCCTGGTGTGCGCGCTGCCTATGTTGGTGGACTTCTTCAGCACCTGGCAGTTCTCGGCCCTTTCGGCGTTCGAGCTGCGCAGATGGGTGGAGCTGACCCGGATGCGCTCAGGCCCGCACCTCTTCCCGGGCACCTGGCCGATCGGGTGCTGGGCGGGAGTTGCTGCGGTGCTCGCGGTGGGGGCACGATCGCTGGTCTTCAAGCGGCCCTGGACTGAGCGCGATCGCATAGCCGTCGTCTTCGTAGTCGTGGTCCTGGCGCTCTGGGTCCCGGCGACGGTGTTCAGCGAGGTTGTCCCCGTGCGCCGGGTCATACTGGCCGCGCTGTTTCGCTCGAGCAAGCTGGCGGTCCTGGTCGCCCTGCTGTATTTCGCCCATCACGAGGGGATGCGCTTCAGCGGCCGGCCCCGGGATGTGGCGGTCGGGATCCTGGCCCTGGCGGCCTTCCTGGCTTTGCGGGTCAACGCGCAACTGTGGGTGGTGTTCCTGCTGGGCGCGGCCCATTTCGTGCCCACACCACGGGCGGGAGATCAACGCACGTGCTCCGCCGGTCGCGCGAAGGCGGCAATGGCCGTGCTGCTGGGGGCTCTGATGCTCGCCGCCGGGCTGAGAGTGAAGGACAGGCTGTCTGACAGCCTTGCGTGGTGGGGTGGTGCGCCGCCCGCATGGGAAGACATCCAGCTCTGGTGCCGCGATCACACGCCGCGCGACGCGGTATTCCTGACGCCCCCGGCCTTGCAGGGCTTCCGCTGCTTCTCGGAGAGGGCCATCGTGGGCGATTACAAGGACGGCGCGCCGCATATGTACAACCCGCGCAGCTTCTTCGAGTGGTGGCGGCGAATGCAGGATATGCAGGTGACGCCGCACGGATGGTTCTGCGGTGATTCCGCCTTCCAGGGCTTCGAGGAGGAGAAGATGGCCTGGCTGTGCCGCGAATACGGGGCCAGCTACGTGGTAGTGAGGTCCCAGCACAGGTTGGCCTGGCCCAAGCTCTACGAGAATGCCAGGTATGCGGTCTACCAGGCCCCGCACGGCGGAGGCTGGAGGCTGGAGGCGGCAAGCTGGAAACGACGAACGACCCGGGCGGTGGCTGTTCGTGGCGGAGGCCACCCTCGGGCCCCGCCCTGAGGCCCCGCGGACTGAAGCGGGGTTTCCCAGCCGAGGACTTGCCTGCGGCGGCCCGCATTTTCCTGTGGGACAAGCTTGGAAGCCCGCCCTACTGGTCTGGGGGCAGGGCGCCGGACATAAAGACGGCGCCGCGGACGGTACGCGGCGCCGTCAGTCGTTTCCAGCCTCCAGCCTCTCGCCTCCAGTCCCGACCTCGAAGCCGCGCTTCGAGTCGGGATCCCGACTCCAGCAAAGCTGGAGGTCGGGGCCTCCGCCGTACGGTGCTGCTCTACTCCCAATCCGCCGCGAAGTCGGAGTTCTGCAGCTTGTTCAGCCACTTGGCGTGGCCGTCGCAGAAGGCGAAGTTGGCGCCCTCGTTGTGCGGCTTGTAGCTCTTGGACGTGGTGGCGTTGAAGGTGTCCACGTAGTTCGAACTGGTCCAGTAGAACTGGTAGCAGCGACCATCGCCGGTGAAGATGACCTGCGCGGGCCGCTTGATCTTGGCCAGCGGGAGGTTGGTGGTGTCGTTGAAGCCGTCGTAGCCGTCCCAGGTGCCCTGGCCGTTCCAGTTGTTGTAGGAGTAGCTGATGGGGAAGTAATCGTGCCACTGCACGTAGGCCCAGGCGCCCGGGGTGGTGCAATGGTTGAACCTGTGGGAGGGGCAGACCCATATCTGGTCGTTCTGGATGTAGGGGACGACGGCCGAGGGCCAGACGACCCAATTGAACGGGCCGTTCGTGGTACGCATCCGCGGCAGTGTCTCGTCGTAGTCCTGGGCGTACATCAGGACGCCGAGCATGATCTCCTTGACATTGCTCAGACAGGAAGTCTGCCGGGCCTTCTCTCGCGCGCGAGCGAAGACCGGGAATAGGATCGCCGCCAGGATGGCGATGATCGCTATCACCACCAACAGCTCGATGAGCGTGAAGCCACGTCGCATCTCAATCACCTCACAAGTAATGCGTGCAATGCTCCTGCTCTCTGAAAGGCAGTATACAGCGTCACCGAGAAAAGGTCAACCCATTTGTGGTGCGAAACGGCGGCTCCAGGAGGTGCGTGCGTTCAGCGTGGCTAGTGAAGCTCGTAGGTGATGAGCTTAAGCTCGCTGGTGAGGGTGTCGCCCTCCAGGGTGTTGTCCTGGACCAGGCCCACGCCGTAAGCGAACCAGGTGAGGAGCGTGAACGGCGGCTCGGAGGAGTTGTCCACCTGACTGACCCGCACGCACTCGAAGTCGCCCGCGGGCACGCTCACCGCGTCATCGGTAGCCTCGGTAGTGAAGACGATCTGCTCGTCGCCAGGGACGGTCCAGGTGTCGCCGACGCGCGGCGGGAGCTTGAGCAGGCAGATGTCGGAGACCTGGCCCTCCACCTCCCGGTAGGCGTAGAGACCGGTGGCATCAATGCGCATGTGCTGGACGGTGCTGGTTTCGTCGGCCACCAGCTCGGCCTGGACCGCCCAGTACTGCCGGCCCTCCAGTATCTCGCTGCCGATGACCGTGGAGATGAGGTCAACGGCCTGTCGGAGGCCGGACTTCGGAGCTTTGAGGTGGGCCAGCGCGAACGGGAAGGTCCGATACAAAGACGGGCGGTCGGCTACGCGGCCCTTCTCACTCGGGACGTGGACGACGATCTGATAGGACCACGTGTTGTTCTCAGCCAGGGGGAAGTAGCTCTGCTGGGAGGGGGGCGTGTTTCCGCCTCCGCCGCAGCCGGCAAGCGCGGCGAGCAGGGAGACGATTGCTGCGACGAAGGTCAGTCGGATTGCGCTCATCTGCGCGTTCTCTCCTGATGGCAGCAGGCGCCTTCGTGCCGCAAGGGCGGGCACGACGGCTCCGAGGGCCCCTCGCCTCCTGCTGGTCATCTGCTCGGCACGATCCAACATCCCAGGATGCTGTTACTCAGACGACTGCGGGCAGGGGTATTGTTCCCTGCGCGTCAGGGCAAGTCAGGGGGATCAGTCGGCGAACTCCTCAGCGAGCATCTCTCGCAGGCCGGGCGTGCCTCTGAGCGTGCTGTAGGGGTAGACCATGAGGTCGCGCGCGCCGGCCTCGTAGATGAGACGAAGCTCCCGCCGGAAGCGCTCGGGGGTCTTTTCCCAGCCCAGATATGCCGTGTCGGCCATGGGCGAGGCCTTCATGTAATCCAGGTGGTCATCGGCGAGTTCCACGTTGCGCTTCGCCGACTCGAAGACTCTCTCCAGGGTCCACATACCGCCGCGTCCGGGCTGATCGCCATGGGCCGAGGCGCGGAAGGACAGGTACTGCATGGGGAAGCGGTTAGCCCAGACCGGGTGGCAGTAGCCGTGCAGGATCAGCCCGGGCCGCACCTCGTCCAGGACCTCGCGGACCTCCCAGGTGAAGCTGACGATCTGCTCCTCGCCGAACCTCGCCTTCGCCTCGCGCTCGCTCAGGTCGGGGTGCTGCCCGGCAAACTCGGCCTGCATCGCCTTCGAGTGCTCGCAGTCGCACCAGCGGTCGTTGCCGTAGCGGATGTAGTCGAAGCTGATGCCATCCACGCCCGGATACTTAGTCACGATCTCGCGGATCAGGTCGAGTTCGTACTGACGCACCTCCGGCTGGTCCGGGCAGCCGAAGGCGGAGCCGCCGCGCTCGGCAAGCTCCTGCGGCTGGCCCTCATGGTACTCGGCGAGTTCGGGGTGCTGCTTGATAAAATCGCTCGGGTCGCTCGCCGAGCCCTCGACGAAGGCGCAGAACTGCACCAGGCACTGTACGCCCTCGCGCTCGCAGGCCTCGGAGGCGACCTTCAGATGGTCGAGACCCTCGAAGCCCTCGGGGCGGGTGCCAAGGTCGGTGTCCCAGTAGCAGCGGCCATTCGGCGGCTTGCCGGCGATGAGCAGGGCCGTGAAGTTCATCTCCTTGAGATGCCGGACCATCTGCTCGATCTCATCGGCGGTCTTGAGGCCACCGGGGCCGTGAACGTTGCAGGAGCGCCACTGGAAGTGCGACTTGGGCAAGGTGCCGGCCCAGCGTGAGAACTCGACGTGAAGTTCAGCCGTCGCCAGGACAGTGTCGGTCGGCAAGATAGGCTCTCCGCCCCGGGAGGCGCTGACCGCGACGTGGTACACGCCATCGCGAAGCTGGCCGACATCAAAGGAGAGAGACGCCGGGGCCGCGCCGTCGCGCACGACCTCGACCGTGGCCGCCACCTGCGCTTCGGCTTCCCCCTCCTCGAAGATGAGAGATGCCTCCAGGTCGAGGGCCGTGCCCGCCGCTTCCTCCTTGACGGCGAAGGCGTAGGCGGCAAACTCAAGCGGCTTGTCGGCCTCACGCAGGGCGACGAAGGTAGGCGTAAGGACCAGCGCGACGTCCTGGCGCGTGCCGCCCGCAGCCCAGCGCACCGCGTTCTCCAGCAGCAGGCCCTCCGGGCCGGTCGGGGCCCAGTCCTTTGAGTGCTCGTCAATGCCGAGCCCCAGGCCGCAGCCGACGACCCGGCCACCACCGGCCTCGCCCGCCACCACGATAGGGCGATCCTCGGCATCAAAGGCGATGACCTCGCCGTCTGGCCCGGCTTCGAGACTGATGTAGTCAGTGAAGGCGCACTCGAACGGCTCGACCCCCTCGGTCACGGGGTGCTCCGCGACGCGCGCCACCTGTCGCTCCTCGATGCGGTCGCTTCCGCGCACCACATTCGGAAAGAGTGGGTGCTCCAGCGCGAAGCGGAAGCCCACCGAGTCGTGGCAGAGCACGATGCCGCCGCCGGCGCGCACGTAGGCACTGAGCGCCGCGCGCCAGTCCCTCAGCCACGCCAGGGCATCGTTCTGCGCGCCACCGCCCAGGCCGCCCTCGGTCTGTATCTCCGGTACCACTACGCAGTCGTAGGAGCTGAGGTCGTAAAGGGTGCAGCTCGACAGCAACTCCGCCTGGATACCCTCCGCTTGGCTGAGGGCGTCGCGGATCCCCTGCGGGCCGTAGGTCTTGGCCTTCGTGGGCCGGCCGTCAATGACGGCGACCCGCAGGTCGCCCTCTTCGGCGCCGCCGCCGATGCGCACGTTGTCGTAGTCCATCGGCTGCACCTCCTGAGTGACCGAGACATCGTCGAACCACGCCGCGCCGGCGCTCTTCCACAACTCAATGAAGACCTGGACAGAGGTGGCGCCCTCCGGCGGCTCCAGGTTCGCGGAGAACTGCTCCCAGGCGAAGCTGCCGGGCTTGTTCGGCAGCGAGGCATCACTGATCTTCGCTCCCGAGCTATCCAGGAAGCGGCAGACCACCCGCGCACCGGTGCCTGTGAGTTCGCTCCCGCGCCACCAGCCGGTGAGAGTGAGCGGCCGGCCGGGCTGGAGGAGCGGCGCCGTCTGCCTGGCGACAACCTCGCCCTGGTCGGATTCCGATGAGAACTTCAGACAGCGTTCGCCCGAATGCGGCTCCGTCGCGTCGAGGGCCCAGCCGGCCGCCCCCTGCCAAGTCTCGGGGCGCCAGGAGGCGGGGGCCTCGCCGCGCAACTCCTCGAAGGAGCCGTTGGCGAGGATCTCAACGGGAGCGGCAGCCAACAGCGTGGCAGATGTCATCAAGGCAATGAGGCTTGCGACAACACGCATCTCAGTCAACCTTTCTCGCTTGTCGCCAACTGGCAACTACTCGCCGAGGGCCTCGTGGGCATCGGCGTCGGTCGGGCGGTACGCGAAGTCCTCGTAGATGAGGCAAATGACATCGAGCACCGGGCTTTCGTTGGGCCTGCTCTCGCGGCCCGTGATGCGGATTACATTCGTGCCCTCCTCCAGCTCGACCTGCAAGCCGCCCTCCCAGAGCCAGCGGTGATAATCGCCGATCTTATTGCCCAGCAAGCGCGGCTCGTCCGGGTTCTCGAAGTCGTGCAGGAAGAAGCTGTTGGAGTTGGTGTCGTGGTAGCGGGTGCGAATCCACAGAAGATAGGTGCCGGGCGCCGGGGCGTGAATCTCGTACTCGAGGTAGGTGTTCCTGCCGGTGGTCTTGTTCAGCGGGCCGGAGGGGACGATGACATCGCCCACCGAGCCATCGAAGGTCACGCCCGCCTCAGCGCCGGTGGCGAAGCTGCCCTCGATGCGCGCGGCGTCCGGCGCGTTGACCAAGATCATCTGAGGCTTGAGCAGCTCGACCTTCGCGCGTCGCAGCGCCATGCGAATCTCGCCCATGCCGATGTCCTTGCTGCGCATAAAGACGCGCGTGGTGACCGGCACCACGACCCGCGCTCCCGGCTTCACCTCGACCTGGATGGGATCGCCCTGGTAGTCGGTGAACTCCAGCTTGCGGGGGTCGAGCGAGAACTCGATGGAAGCCTTCGGCCCGACCGGGAAGAGCGAGGTCGTGCGCACGCCGTCAATGGGGTCGCAGACGAAGGCCCTGACGACATGGCTGGTGCCGGCGACGTAGGGCATCTCGCGCGCGCGGACCAGGCGCGGCTCCATCCCCTCGTGCTCGAGCAGGATGAAGTCCTGATGCGGCTCCAGCACGCGCTGCTTGACCTCGTCGGCGAGGGTGCCGGCGAACTTGTGATGCTCGTAGCGGCCCATGAGGTGCAGGATCGCGTCCAGGTTGGGCAGCTTGCGCAGGCGCTCCGGGCGGGCCTGAATGGAGTAGGTCGAGTTGCTGGCGAGGGCCTTTGCGCACAGGTACTCGACATCGTCAACCTGGGTGGCGCGGATGTGCTCGGCGGTGGGGCGAAACGGGAACCAGCCGAGTTCAGGGACCATCAAGTTCCGCCTAGCGCGGGGCACCGAGCGGGCGATGGCGTCATCCACCTCGTCCTTGTAGCTCATCGAGACCCAGAAGTAGTCGCGCTGGCCCACGCGGGTGGTCAGGTGCCAGCAGAACGGGCCCTGGGCCGCGGCCTGAATGATGACCGGCTCGCGCTCGAGCTTCTCGATGAGCTTCAGCTTTGGCACCGTGTAGCGGTACCACCGCGGCGGGTGCACGTCCTCGGCCCCGTCGAAGTAGATCCAGTCGAAGCCCGCGGCGTCATAGGTGCGCGCGATGTCGGCGGTGTGCTCGTCTATCAGGTCGGTGGTCTGGTCGATGATGAAGATGCCGCGCGACTCGTCGGTCTTCACGTGGGCGACCTGCTCGCCGGCCTGGTGGGCGTGGGGCTCGGTCCCGCACTGAGCGCGCTTGACACCGGTGAAGCCGAAGGGCTGCTCCAGCGAGAGTTCAGTGTACGCCATCATCTCGTCGCCGATGCGGATGTCGCGCGTGCCGGTGGTCACAGGCCATTCTGTGGGCGCCTCGGTGGTGACGATGCGGTCTTCTTCGAGGCCCAGCGGCTCCTTCAGCGTCAGGCTCAGGTCCTCGTAGAGGCGACGCTCGGCCTTCGGCTTCATATAGTCGCTGGCCTTGGGGACCTTGGTGGCGAAGAGATGGGCGGCGGCGAGCATGCCGCGGTCGTGGATCTTGTCCACCGCCGCGCGCAGGCCCTCAATGCCGCTGGGAAAGGTGCTCTCCGGCACCGCGTAGTGATGCCCGAAGTGCCCCCAGGTGCCGTGAACCATCATTACGGTGCCGACGCCGGCGCGGGCCATCCACTCGATGACCTGGTCGGCATTCTCCTCGGTCATCCCGGACACCATCGCGTACGTGCCCATCGCCGCCTCGGAGCGCTTGGACTTGATGCCGATGGGGATGCCGAAAAGCGCCTCGGCCTGGGCGATGAGGTCGCTGACGGTCTCGTGCGGCGCTGCCATCAGCGCGATGCGCACCGGCTCGAGCGAGACCTCCGAGAACAGCGAGGCGGCCATGTAGGGATGATTGCGGCCTCCCGACTTCACCAGGCATTCGGGGGCCTCTGATACCAGGGCAATGCTCGCGTCCTCGAACGCGTGCACGCGACCTGAGCACAGGTGCTCCCCGCCCGTCACGACGCCCAGGCGCAGGAAGCACAGCTCGGTGGGAGCGCCGGTGACTGACGCCGGCTTGACGAGCAGCAGAGCGCCCTCGGCCTGCCATTCGAGGGTCGCTGACACGCCGGTTTCCCCGAAGGTCAACTCGATGCTGGCGTCGTCGGCGGTCGCGGCGTCGGCGTGCACGGTCTCACCTTCGACGACCACGTAGGCCATCGGCTCTCCAGGGCGGCCCAGTTCTCGTTCGGAGCAGGAGGCCTTCAGCGAGATGAGCTTCGCGTCCTCACCGATCTCCAGGCGGATCGTGTCGGATTGCAGGATGGCCGCCCGCGCGGTGGAGGCGACCAGACTGATGACAAGCAAGCAGGCAAGTTCAACGCGCACGTTGATCAACTCCGGTGAGAGGTTCGATGGCGCCGAGTCTCACAGGGACATTCCACGCGCAACGGCGTCTTACCTGCGTAGCGCGACCGGCTGGTGAGGCAGGGATACCGCGGTCCAGCGGCGAAGGTAACTGTGAGTGCGAGTTGGGGTGAACGCGTCTGCAGTCGTTCGTATGGCGGGCTTTCCAGCCCGCCTCGGCGTTCGTATCCGGCAGGCCCAACGCCGGCGGGCGCGAAAGCCCGCCCAACGGTATCACTCGGTGGTGAGAGGTAACGATGCACTACACGCACGAACGCAACTTCGGCTGTCGCATCAGCGACGAGTTCACCTACCGCGATATGCGGCTGCTGGTGATGGAGAACTCGCTGCTGCGCGTCACGATACTGCTCGACAAGGGCACCGACATCTACGAGTTCCTGTACAAGCCGGCGGACATGGACTTTATGTGGCGCACGCCGCGCGGTGTGCGGCCGCCGATGAAGGCGCTGGATATGAGAGCGCCGACGGTCGGGCCGTTCGCGGACTTCTACGAGGGCGGCTGGCAGGAGTGCATGCCCAACGGCGGCCGCGTCTGCGACTACAAGGGCGTCGAGATGGGCCTGCACGGCGAGGTCTGGGGCGTGCCCTGGAGGTGCCAGATAGTCCAGGATGATCCAGAATGTGTGCAGGCGAAGACCTGGGTGCGCACCAACCGCACGCCGTTTCTGCTGGAGAAGACCTTCACTCTCCGCGCCGAGCGGGCCGTCCTCGAGATAGACGAGACGCTCACCAACGAGGGCCTGGAGCCGATGGATCTGATGTGGGGCCACCACCCGGCGCTGAGCAGCCACTTCCTGGAGGCCGACTGCGTGATTGACTGCGCGGCGCAGCGGGTGGTGGTGGACGCCAATGTGGGCGATGGGTCGCGGTTCGAGGCGGACCAGGAGTTCCACTGGCCATGCGGACGCGCCCGAGATGGCAGCCAGGTGGACCTGAGCGTGGTCGCCCCGCCGGAGGCGAAGGTTGACGATATGACCTATCTGACGGACCTGGAGGAGGGCTGGTGGGCGGTGACGAGCCACAGCTTGCGGCTGGGCTTCGGCATCTCCTTCGACCTGGAGACCTTCCGGCACATCTGGTGCTGGATGCCGCTGGGTGGGGCAGAGGGTTATCCGAGCTTCGGGCGGCACTACACGCTGGCGCTGGAGCCGTTCAGCAGCTTCCCGGCGATACTGACGAACGCGATGGAGGCGGGCACGCAGCTTGTGATGCAGCCGGGCGAGGTGCGGCGCACCTGGCTGCGGGCGGTCGCGTACCAGGACGCAACCCGGGTAGCGGGCATAGACGAGCAGGGCGAGGTGCATCCGGGCAAAGGGCAATAGGCAAAGGGCAAAGGGGGAACGGCACGGGGGGCCGGGGCAGAGAGGTACGCGGTGGTGGAGTGGTGGCCCCTTTGCCCCTTGCCCCTTGCCAGAGGTGGAGGTGGACTGGCGATGAGCTTTCATCGCGTCACCGGCCAGTTGTGGGTCGGCGGCAGTATGAGCGCCGACGACTGGAAGCAGCTCAACGATCAGGGCGTGACCGTCAGCGTCAACCTGCGGCAGAGCGTCCGCGATGACTTCGGTGACAGGCCGCCGGAGGTCGCGCTGTGGGCTCCGGTGGCGGATGGCTCGATGCCGGACGTAGACAGGCTGCTGATGATAGGCGTCTTTATCGGGGCTGCGGCGCGGGAGGGGCGGCGCGTGGTGGTGCACTGTAAGGCGGGGGTGGGGCGCGCGCCTTTGACCGCGGCGTGCTACCTGGTGACCACGGGCATCAGCTTCGACGAAGCTCAGGATGCGCTGCGCCAGGCCGGTGTGGAGGTGCACGCCAACGCCGGCCAACTGGCCGTGGCGCGGGACTTCATCCGCGTGTGGCGCGAGCGACAGGCGCTGGAGGGCAAGGCTTGAGCAGTGAGTGCCCGCGAATCGCGCTGCACGTCTGCTGCGGGCCGTGCGCGAGCGCGGTGGTCGAGCGCCTCCGCGAGAGGTTCACGGTCGAAGCCCTCTGGTTCAACCCCAACATCCAGCCTCAGGACGAGCACGACCATCGGCTGGCATCCATGAGGAAGCTAGCGCGGGAGATCAGCCTGCCGCTCACGGTCCGCCCGTACCAGCCCGACCGCTGGAGGGAGGCCTGCCTGGGCAGGATGGGCGATCCCGAGGGCGGCGAGCGCTGTCTGATCTGCTACGAGTTGCGCCTGCGGGCCGTCGCGCAGTTCGCCGTCGAGCGCGGCATCGAGACCATCGCCAGCACGCTGACCGTCAGCCCTCACAAGCCCGCGGCGAGGATCAACCCCATCGGCCAGCGCGTGGCCGCCGACCATGGCCTGACCTTCCTCGACGAGGATTTCAAGAAGCGCGACGGCTTCCTGCGCAGCGTGCAGCTCGGCAAGCAGTACCGCCTCTACCGGCAGGATTACTGCGGGTGTCTGCCCAGTAGGCGGGGAATGGGGAATGGGGAATAGGGAATGGGGAACGGCAGCTATCGGCGGAGAACGCGGACAGGGGAGTATCTCTGCTTGCTGGACGTAGTGCTTTGACGCCCGTTCCCTGTGCTCTGCGATGTCGTTACGATGCCGCCGCGGCAGGCGCCTCTTGCTTACTCCTCCATTGAACCCTCTGCGATGGCGCGTGTTTGACCTGTCGGCAGCATGCAGCCGAGGTGCGGTATGCCCAGCGACCGTGAGCTGATGGACCATGTCAAGGCCGGCGACACGGAAGCCGTTGCCGCCTTGGTCGAGCGGCACAGACCGCGCCTGGAGAGCTTCTTCTATCGGCTCTGCCGGGACCGGGAGGAGGCCGCCGACGCGGCGCAGGAGACGCTGGTGAGACTGTGGCTGGCGCGCGACAGCTACCAGCCCCGGGCGAAGTTCACCACCTACCTTTACACCATCGCCTGGAACCACTGGCTGAACCGCCTGCGCGCCATGAGGTCTCGGCCGCGCGTCACGCCGCTCGAGGAGCAGCTTGGCGAGGGCGGCAGGAGGCTGCTGGCGCAGATGCTGGCGCGGGCCGAGCCCGCCGAGGACGTTGCCCTGCGCCGCTACCGGATGCAGCGCATCCGCAGGGCCATCGCCAGGCTCCCGCGGAAGCAGCACGTGGTCTTCGTGCTGAGCCACTATGAGGGGCTGCGCTACGCGGAGATAGCGGAGGTCCTGGGCATCCCGGTGGGGACGGTCAAGTCGCGCATGCACCACGCCGTCGCCCGGCTGCGAGAGCTACTGGACAGGGAGGAGATCTGAATGAAGTGCGAGGACTGTCGTGAGCTGATGACCGCATATCTCAAGGAGGAGCTGGACGAGCAGCAGCACCAGGCCGTGGAACAGCACCTGACGCAGTGCGTCGAGTGCCGACGAGAGCTGAAGGGCGTCAGGAAGGTGCTGAGCATCGCGGACGCGGCGGACGCGGAGGCGACCGTCGAGACGGTTGGCAGCATCATCACGAAGGCCATCCAGGAACGCGCAAGCGACACCCACATACAACGCAAGGAAGGGGACATGGTGGTGCGGTATCGCATTGACGGGGTGCTGCATGATGTGATGTCGCTGCCCGCGCAGTTGCACGAGCCGGTGGTGGCGCGCATCCAATTGATGGCCGACATGGACATGACGGAGACGCGAATGCCCCAGGACGGGCGCATCCGCATCGAGCACGAGGGTCGCGAGTATGACCTGCGCATCTCTTCGCTGCCGACAGCGCGCGGGGAGAGTGTCGTGATGCGCATCCTGGTGCTCCCTGAGGAGATGCCGGACCTGGATCAGATCGGAATGTCAGAGAGCAACCGGAAGGCCTTCGACAAGCTACTGCGCAGTCCGTGCGGCGTAGTGATTGTGTCCGGCCCCACGGGCTGCGGCAAGACCACGACGCTGTACGCGGCACTACGAGAGTTAAACAGTCGCGAGCACCAGGTCACAACGGTTGAGGATCCGGTCGAGGTGCTCATAGACGGAGTGAACCAGGTGCAACTCAACCCGCGGGCGGGGTTGACCTTCGCGGTGGCGATGCGGCACATTCTGCGCCAGGACCCTGACATCATCCTGTGCGGGGAGATACGCGACCTGGAAACCGCCTACCTTGTCATCCAGGCCGCCCTGACCGGGCATCTGGTGCTTACCACGCTGCATACCCAGAGCGCCGCCGGCGTCCTGCGGCGGCTGGCGGACATGGGGGTCGAGCGCTTCCTCATCGCCGATGCCCTGCTCGGCGCGCTCGGGCAGCGGCTGGTGCGAAAGGTGTGCGAGAACTGCCGCGAGCAGCGACCGCCGACGGACGAGGAGGCGGCGTGGCTCCGCGAGGCCGACGTGAAGGAGGTACCGGCGCTGATCTGGACGGGGGCTGGCTGCAAGGAGTGCCGGGAGACGGGCTACCGCGGCCGGACAGCCGTCCACGAGGTCCTTGTGCTCGATGAAGAGATCCGGGCTCTCCTTAGCAGTGGGGCCGAGATGGACGAGATTGAAGCAGCGGCGGAAGCCAAGTACACCCCCATCTTTCACGATGCTGCACTGAAGGCCATCGAGGGCATAACCGATGTCGCGGAGGCAATGCGTATCTTCCGGCACATCTCCGCGCGCGATCAGTAGCGTGCACGCCGGTCATAGCAGGCAGGAATGCCAGGCGCACGCGACGAATACGTATCTGCGCGGGGTCGTGGATGTTGCAGCACTTGGCAAGGAGGCGAGTGAGATGTCAGGTCCCCGGATGAGCATCGTGCTATTGGGGTTCCTTATCGCAAGCGCGTCAGTTCCGTGTTTCGCTCAGGAGGAGGCGCCGAAGGTCAGCCTGGACGTGCAGGACTCCACCGTGGGGGCCGTCGCCCAGATGATAGCGATGGCGGGCGGGTTCGAGGTGTCGGTCGCGCCGGGCGTGGCGGACAAGCCGGTGCAGCGCTTCTCTGTTGACGGCGTGTCAGCCAGGCAGGCGCTTCAGATGCTGTGCGTGACGGCGGGGGTCGAGTTGAAGGAAGCGGACGGGGCGTACGAGATCGTACGAAAGGGCGCGGCGCCGCCGGAGCCGGCGCCAGCGGAGGAAGCAGAGCCGCGCGAGCTGCCCACGGAACCCCTCGTGATAGACGACATGGAGGGCGACGTCGCCAAGCGCTGGCATGACAACTGGGACAAGAACATGGTGGACCTGGTCGCCGACAACGAGGTCGTCAAGCAAGGCGAAACCTCGGGCAAGTGGGACCCGGACACCGCTGCGAAGTACATCTTCCACCAGCGCACCCCGCACGATTGGACCGGCTACGACAGCGTGGCCCTCTGGATTCACTCCGAACAGGCCACCGACGCGGTGATGGCGCTCTTGGCGGACTCGGACAATCCGGACACGGAGCAGAGGGACTACTATCGCTGCCTCATCAAGATTGACTGGGAGGGCTGGCGGGAACTGCGGTTGTACGAGCGCAGCTTTCAGCGTGCGTACGAGCCAGTGGGCTTCCACAAGATAGATATGATGCGCCTGGCCTTCGAGGGCTGGCCGACGTGGGTGGAGTACGTTCCAGGGACGGTCCTGAGGATAGATGACATCCGCGCTATGCCAGCCGAGCCGCCCGGCGATGAGCTGGTGATCTTTCACCCCGACACCGACTGGGGCTGCTTGGCCTACGGCTCCGGAGCGATAGGCTGCGTCAAGGAACCCACCAAGACCGGCGGGCGGGTGGCCGAGTGGGTGAGCACAATAGCGCAGACCTCGCTGTATAACACGGCGGTGCCGCGCGACTGGTCCGCCTACGAGTACGTCAACATGTGGGTCTACTGCAAGGAGCCGACCGATGGCGAGATACTGTTCTGGGTCGAGTCCGAGAACCCGGCTACGGAGGGGCATGATCGCTATCAGGTCAAGATCCCGCTCGATTGGCAGGGCTGGAAGCTGCTGTCCTACGCGTACAGCGACTTGATGTCGGTGCGCGCCCCACTCGGCTGGGATCAGATCAACATCCTGCGCTTCTACTCGGCTGGCTACGTCAAGCAGGGCGAAGGCACCACGCTCTACTTCGATGATATGTGGCTCAGCAAGCAGCCGCCATCGGAGCGCGATCAGTAGCGTGCACGCCGGTCATAGCAGGCAGGAATGCCAGGCGCACGCGACGAATACGTATCTGCGCGGGGTCGTGGATGTTGCAGCACTTGGCAAGGAGGCGAGTGAGATGTCAGGTCCCCGGATGAGCATCGTGCTATTGGGGTTCCTTATCGCAAGCGCGTCAGTTCCGTGTTTCGCTCAGGAGGAGGCGCCGAAGGTCAGCCTGGACGTGCAGGACTCCACCGTGGGGGCCGTCGCCCAGATGATAGCGATGGCGGGCGGGTTCGAGGTGTCGGTCGCGCCGGGCGTGGCGGACAAGCCGGTGCAGCGCTTCTCTGTTGACGGCGTGTCAGCCAGGCAGGCGCTTCAGATGCTGTGCGTGACGGCGGGGGTCGAGTTGAAGGAAGCGGACGGGGCGTACGAGATCGTACGAAAGGGCGCGGCGCCGCCGGAGCCGGCGCCAGCGGAGGAAGCAGAGCCGCGCGAGCTGCCCACGGAACCCCTCGTGATAGACGACATGGAGGGCGACGTCGCCAAGCGCTGGCATGACAACTGGGACAAGAACATGGTGGACCTGGTCGCCGACAACGAGGTCGTCAAGCAAGGCGAAACCTCGGGCAAGTGGGACCCGGACACCGCTGCGAAGTACATCTTCCACCAGCGCACCCCGCACGATTGGACCGGCTACGACAGCGTGGCCCTCTGGATTCACTCCGAACAGGCCACCGACGCGGTGATGGCGCTCTTGGCGGACTCGGACAATCCGGACACGGAGCAGAGGGACTACTATCGCTGCCTCATCAAGATTGACTGGGAGGGCTGGCGGGAACTGCGGTTGTACGAGCGCAGCTTTCAGCGTGCGTACGAGCCAGTGGGCTTCCACAAGATAGATATGATGCGCCTGGCCTTCGAGGGCTGGCCGACGTGGGTGGAGTACGTTCCAGGGACGGTCCTGAGGATAGATGACATCCGCGCTATGCCAGCCGAGCCGCCCGGCGATGAGCTGGTGATCTTTCACCCCGACACCGACTGGGGCTGCTTGGCCTACGGCTCCGGAGCGATAGGCTGCGTCAAGGAACCCACCAAGACCGGCGGGCGGGTGGCCGAGTGGGTGAGCACAATAGCGCAGACCTCGCTGTATAACACGGCGGTGCCGCGCGACTGGTCCGCCTACGAGTACGTCAACATGTGGGTCTACTGCAAGGAGCCGACCGATGGCGAGATACTGTTCTGGGTCGAGTCCGAGAACCCGGCTACGGAGGGGCATGATCGCTATCAGGTCAAGATCCCGCTCGATTGGCAGGGCTGGAAGCTGCTGTCCTACGCGTACAGCGACTTGATGTCGGTGCGCGCCCCACTCGGCTGGGATCAGATCAACATCCTGCGCTTCTACTCGGCTGGCTACGTCAAGCAGGGCGAAGGCACCACGCTCTACTTCGATGATATGTGGCTCAGCAAGCAGCCGCCGGGGGAGTTGGGTGAGGAGGAATAGGGGCGGGCGGCTGGATAGGGAACTCGTGACAGGGGATCAGTGACACTGGTTGAGCGCAGCGGCCCAGAGGCTCGCCGCGCTCGGTAGTCAGGGTCTCAGGGACGAACACGTGGCTGATGGGGGGCGGTCCCAGAGGACTGGCCCTGAGGGTGGGGATGGAGATGCCCGTCTCCGGCAGGCCGACGGGCACGAACACGGCCAGCGGGCCCGGCCTGATGAGGCCGGGCTCGTTTGATTCAGGCAGGGCTCGAACCCGCCTGCATTGAAATCGTCGCGCGATCTGTAATGTTTCGCGGCCGGAAGGGCACTTAACGGGCGAGGACGCGAAGCGTCCTCCAGGACGCGCCCCGGGAGCGAATGCAGGTGGCCACGGACGCCCAGGTGGTGAAGCGAGTGCTCCAAGGTGACGCAGATGCCTATGCCGTCCTCGTTGAGCGGCATCAAGGCTCCCTTGTCGCCGCCGCTCACCACCTCACCGGCGATCCGGAGGCGGCGCGCGACCTCGCCCAGGAGACATTCATTGACGCCTACCGGCAGCTCCGGCAACTGCGCGAGCCGAGCAAGTTCGCCGGATGGCTGCTGGGCATCCTGCGCAATAAGTGCCGTAAGCATCTGTCGCGCAGGCAACCCGATAGCGTCCCCCTGGACGAGGCGCCCGCTCCCAGCACGACGGACCCGGAGCCCGAGGGCGGCCCGCTGACCGAGCTGCTCGGGCAGCTTCCGCTGGCCGACCGCGAGGTCCTGGCAGCGCGGTATATCAGCGAGCTATCATACTCTGATATCGCCCGGACGTTGGAGACGACCGTCAACAACGTCCGGGTGCGCTGCTGTCGGGCCCGGCAACGGCTCCGAAAGCTCTTCGAAGAGGCGCAGTCGCAGATAACGCAGGCAGGTGAAGCGCAGTGACCGACCCGAGGCCGTGCGAGAACTGGTTGGAGAGCCTGTCGGCCTTCGCCGACGGGGAGTGTGGCCTCATCGAGTGGCTGCGCGTGCGCCTGCATCTGCTGGGCTGTGCCGGGTGCCGGGAGTGGCTGCGCCAGGTCCGCGAGGATCAGCGCCGCTTCAAGGACGCCTACCTGCATTCCGCGTGGGAACCGGGGCTAACCACAGGCGTAATGCAGGAGGTGCGTAAGATGGCCGCAACCGAGAAGCCTCGCCGCGTCCCGACGTCCCGTCTCATCGAAGTCTTCGTGGCCCTGGGAATGCTTGCCCTGCTTGCCGCCATTCTGTTCCCGACGTTCGCAACCTCGCGCGAGAAGGCCCGCCAGACATCGTGCATCGCCAACATGAAGGAGTTGGCGCTGGCGATTGAGATGTTCGCCAGGGATAACGAAGGCCGCCTGCCGGGAACCGTGACCTGGGAAGACGACATTATGCCCTATGTCAAGAACGAACACCCCTTCGAGTGCCCGACCCGCCCCCGGCGGGAGAAAGGCGGCTACGCGATCAACCCGCTGGTGGCGGGCAAGAAGGTGGAGGAGATCGCTGAGCCCGCCACGACGGTCCTGCTCTATGAGGTGGACGAGCACGGCCAGCCGGTCTTCCCGCACCACGATGGCGCGAACTTCGCCTTCGTGGACGGCCACG
>CBFDBV010000001.1:0-45580 GCA_965603135.1 uncultured bacterium | reverse complement strand
CCGACCACGCTCTCCGGCCGCTTGCGCATCGTCAGGCTCTCATCTATCTCGTAGAGCCCGGTCCCTGAGCCGCTGTTCCGGTTCGATGGGTAGGTGATCATCCAGAGCCGGTCCGCCCACGGCATCAGCGCTCCGATGCCGGCCTCCGAGCGCCTCGGCACCAGGTCCGCCTTCACGTGCAGGCTGGGCAGCACGCCGCTGATGTTGATGGGGTCATCGCTCATCTGTGTGCCTCCTCGCTTGAGGTTGCCCTTGCAGGTTCCTGACCGCAACACCGAATTCGCCTCGTCCCGAGCGGCTCCTACCTTCAAAGACCGCGCCCCGTTCACCTTCCTGCGGCAGAGCGGCGGCCGTGGACGCCTTCAAGGCCATCCGGGAGCAGTGACTGCGCCCGGTGCCCGACTCAGGTGCAGGTGAGCCATGCCCGTCAGGTCAATGCACCCGCTCAGGCCCTCGGTGCCGACGCCGGTGAAGTCCTCCGCCTCCGTCTGGGTGCCCGCACGAGTCACGTCCTGTGCCGCCTCCAGGCCCGAGCCACTGACCCAGCGGAACCGGTTTCACAGCCTCGCGTAGGTCAGGCTGCCAGCCCGACAGCCCGTTCTCAGGGGTTATGAGACCGCTTCTAGTCCGCGATGCGGCCGAACTGGATGTCGTCAACCCACAGGACTTGATTCGGCCCCTCGGCCTTGTCGAATATGCAATGGATGCACGCTGTCCCCGCACCAAGCTCGCCCTCCACCTCGTATTGCTTCCACTCCTCGCTCGGTTCGATGCTGACGCTCATCGAGCCTGCTGAGCCCCAGGTGTTCACCGCCCCGCCCGCGCACGTCGCCTTCGCCTTGCAGCGCAGGATGTATCTGCCCGCCTTTCGCAGCTCGATGCCCTGGCTGTAAGTGCGGATCTTATTCGTGGCCCGCACCAGCTTCAGGCAGTGCGCCCCCTCGGCCGGGTCTTCATCGCTCCAGTGGGGGAAGCTCGGATCCATGGTCCTGAAGTGCCTCACCCACCAGCCTATCGGCGGATGCTCCGGGATGCCGACCTCGAAGCCTCCGTTGCGCAGCAGGCTCACCACCTGGCCGCGGTACGACTGCTTCAGCCTCACGGCCACCTTCCGGGCCGGCAGCGCTCCATCCGCCCTGATAATCACCATCGAACCCGCGCGCAACTCCGCCTCCGTCCCCCTGCTGCTATGCTCCGGGTCCCACCTGTCCTCGACCAGGATCTCCGCATCCTGTCCCTCCGGGTCGAACTCATACCGCCCCTGCTCCCGCGGATCCAGCCGCGCGAAGTAGAACACGTGCCCGTATGCATCCGCCGCGACCTCCAGCGGCACCTCGTGCGTCCCATCCGAGTCGGATATTGCCAGGGACACCGGCGGCACCTTCGCCAACTCAACTGCGCTCACAGCCGGCCACTCCGCCGCCCCTGGCGTCTCCGATTCGAGCCGCGTTTGCCCATCAACCCTCAGGTATCGCCCGCCCACCTGGCAGCAGCGCACCATCCCCACATTCCTGACCACGCTCACACACTTCGCATCCGTCTCGATCCCCCCCACCTCCGCCCTGACCGGCGCCACGAGGTCCCTCTGAAACAGCGTCGTATGCCTCTCGCCGTCCAGCTCGAACACTACCCCCATGAGGTGTTCCGTCTCTATCGTCTCCAGGTTGCTGATCGCGGGCCCGTCGCCCACCTTGTACGCCTCCAGCACCGTCAGGAAACGCATCTCCTTGGCCTCGGCCGCCCTCTCGCACCAGCAGGTCCAGTGTTCGGGGAACGCCTCCGTGTAGCGCGCTTTCAACTCATATTCCCGCTCGTTCGATTGCCGATACGCCAAGTCCCCAGGCAGCACGTGCGTGGCTCTCAGCCTTGTCTCACGCTGCTCGATCGTCACAGTCTGATTCCCCTCATCCAGCTCCATCTCCAGGAACGCGTTGAGCTGCCAACTGAAGCGACTGGCCTCCGGCGCTTCGAGCTGGTCGTAGATGATGAAGCAGTTGGGCCGGATGAACAGCACCGCGCGCAGGAACTTGCTGAGCCGCTCGCCGTACGCCGCGCTCGCATCGCCGATCACGAAGCAGTAGTCCTCCGAGTCGAAGAAGTCGCTGATGTGCCCGTTGTACTGGATGCCTCGCCCCTGGCCCTCGCCGTTCACCAGGATCGTGTTGTGCGATTTCGTGGCCTGGCAGACCAGCTTATGATAGTCGTCCCCGTAGTAGCCGTAGTAGCCCTTATCAATCGCCAGTATCTCGCCGAACGCATGGATCACAAAGCCGTTCTGGTCCTTGTGGCAGTGGCTGTGCGAGCCCCACGGACTGCACTTGAAGAACAGCCGCGTGCTCCGGTTGTCGTAGAAGCGATCGTACATCGAGACCCACCCGACGTCCCCGAATGCCGCCGCCTGCGGGATATCCACCGGCGGCTTGTCCTTCAGCCCCTCATCGCTCAGATACCACAGCGGCATCTGAAGCCCCGCGTCAATCTGGTTCGCCCACCACTTCATGTACCGATCCTGATAGACCGACGCCAGGAAGTTCGCGCCATCGCGGTCGTTGCTGCTTCCCGAGAACGGAGTGATAAGCCCGAAGTTGTCCCCGAAGTGCGGCCACCAGTAGTTTAGCGACATGCAGTACAGCCAGAACCTGCCCGCGTTGACAAAGCGCGGCTTCCTGAGCAGGTCAATCCCCGTCGCCGTCCTCAGCGCCTGCGCGCACCGCACCATCCCATGCCACTTGTAGTTGTAGTAGTGCCCCTCGCTGTAACCGCCATCGTTCTCGCCCCACGCGAGGCGGTTGACGTACTGCGGGATCAGATACTCCAGCCACGCCTTCGCGGCCGGCAGGTCCTTCGCCACCGCCAGCGCGGTCGTCAGCAGCTCGTGCATATCCTGCTGGGCGTGCGAGGTCTGATACTTCAGGTGCATCCGCCTCTTGTAGCGCAGCTTGTCATAGCACCCCTGCCCGTGGTACTCGACCGCGTCCAGCACCCGCTGCCGCTCGTCTTCAGTGAGCACGTCATAGATGCTGTCGTAGGCCGAGGCCATCCTTTGCAGGCCGTACTCGTAGCAGTGCACGGTGTCGTGGTGGGCCCTGTCCTCCTGGTGGTAGTCAACCCGAAAGTTCGCCTGCCACAGCAGCCATCTCCTGGCCGCATCCGCGTACTGCCGCTCGCCGGTGATGAGGTATGCCATCGCCAGGTCCTGCGTCCGCAGCGACAGGTTCTCCAGCGTCCCGGGAGAGACGTTCAGGGACTGGTAGCCCTCCCCGTCCTTCAGCCAGAACGCGATGCCCCGCTGCTTGGGGTTCTTGGGGACCTGCTCGCCAAGCTTCGGCGGTTCCGGCTCGCTCTCCAGCCAACTCTCGCACCTCCGCATCAGCGCCTCGTATGCTCCCCTGGCCTCATTGCCCTTCCGCGCGCGGAACTCCGCCAGCCCGTCCCTCGTCGTGTAGATGCGCGGATGGCCGGGCATCTTCATCAGGACTTCCCCCACCGGCGGCATTGGAAACGGGATCGAGCTTCCCGTCACCACGAAGCTCCTGACCGGGCTGTACTCACTCCGCTTCTTGTCTTCCGTCTCGAAGTAGTACCGCCAGTACCACGTCCCGGGCTTGAGGGTTTCCGAGTGATTGTAGAACGGCAGCTCGATGTCGGCCACGACGATCGCATCCCCGAAGTCCACATCTTGCGCCATCTCCACGGTGTATGTTGCCACCTCGCCTGTCCACCAGAAGACCATCGCAGGCGGGTTGCTCACAGCTTCTGCGCCATCCTCGGGGGCTATTGGGTGTATCGCCACGCTTTGCGGCTCTGTCTCAATGGGCAGGCGTTCCGCGGCGAATGTCAACCTCGCCGCGCACATCGCGGCGGCGATTGCGGCCCAACTCAGCCGTCTTGCGTACGATCTCATATCCATCGCCTCTCTCCCCGGCGCGCCAGTATTCGCAGCAACTCCTTGGCACACCTCCACGTCTCACTCTCGCGGTCGGGCCCCATCCGCGCCGCCCGTGGGATACTGGGCGGCCTCCGCATCACCCGATCCCACGGCTGTGCAGCGCGTGCCGTTCCCCCTTTCATCCCCCGTAGCCTTGGCGAAGGGGGATGCCCCTTGCCCGCCGTCAGGCACTTGACAATACTCCGGCGATGGCGTATGATGGAGACCGTTGACGGAGGAATGGGGTTTGAATGAAGGCTCCAGCTACCGGCTGGAGCCGTTTTTGATTAGGCGTATGCTTACCGAGCACATACATCAAAATGTCACCAACCCCGCCCCCAATCTCGGCCGCGAGTGGAATTCCGTCGCCAAGCCTCCCTCACGGTTGCGCGTGCGGGTCGCGCTCTGCTACCCTGATGTCTACGACATAGGGATGTCCTACCAGGGGCTACGCATTCTCTACGAGGTGGTCAATCGCCGGCCGGATGCGGCATGCGAGCGCGTCTTCCATCCCTGGCCCGACGCCGCCGAGCTGATGCGGCGGGAGAGCATACCCCTCTCCGGCTTGGAGAGCGACACCCCCCTGAGCGAGTTCGACCTGGTGGGCATCACGCTCCAGCACGAGCTGACCTACGCCAACGTGCCCTCGTTGCTCGAGCTGGGCGGGATGTCGGCGCTCGCTGCCGAGCGCCGCCCGGCCGAGCCGCTGGTGATCGGCGGCGGGCCCTGCGCCTTCAATCCCGAGCCGGTCGCGGACTTCTTCGACGCCTTCGTGATCGGCGACGGCGAAGAGGCGCTCGATGAGCTGCTTGACTTCTTCCTCGCGCAGCCCGCCGAGCTGCGCGACCGCGACCACCGCGCCGCCGAGGATCGGCAGGAGCTGGTCGCGCGCCTCGCTGAGCTGGAGGGCGTCTATGTCCCCTCCGGCTACGAGCTTGAGCCGACCGATGCCGGACACGTGGTCCCCGTGCCCCGTGATGGTCGCTTCCCGCCTCGCGTGGTCAAGCGGACCGTGATGGACCTGGACTCCGCGCCCTATCCTCTCGCGCCGGTGGTGCCCTACTGCGAGGTCGTCCACGATCGGGCGGAGATCGAGCCGGCGCGCGGCTGCACGCACGGCTGCCGCTTCTGCCAGGCGGGAATGATCTACCGGCCCGTGCGCGAGCGCAGCCTGGAGACGCTCCTGGATCAGGCCGAGCAGATCATCGCCAACACCGGCTATGACGAGGTCTCGCTGCTCTCGCTCAACTGCCCGGACTACTCGCGCATCGAGCAGCTCGTTGACGGACTCCACGCGCGCCTCGCGGACCGGCGCGTGGCGGTGAGCCTGCCCTCCCTGCGGGTGGACACCTTCAGCGTCGGCCTCGCCCGGCGGGTCCAGCGCGTCAAGAAGAGCGGGCTGACCCTTGCGCCCGAGGCCGGAACCCAGCACCTGCGGGATGTCATCAACAAGGATGTCTCCGAGGAGGACCTGGCGCAGGCGGTCACCGCGGCCTTCGGGAGCGGCTGGCAGCGCGTCAAGCTCTATTTCATGATCGGCCTGCCCCAGGAGACTGAGGATGACATCCTGGCCATCTCCGCCACCATCGAGCGCGTCCTGGCCATCGCCCGCGAAGAGATGACCAGGCCCGGCTACGGACGTCTGAAGATCAACGTCAGCGTCGCCTCGCTCGTGCCCAAGCCGCACACGCCCTTCCAGTGGCTGGGCCAGCAGCCGCGCGAGCAACTGCTCGCCAGGCAGAAGGTCATCCGCGAGGCCACCCGCAACCGCCGCGTATCTCTCTCCTTCCACGATGTCCGGCAGAGCGCGCTGGAGACGGCCCTCGCCCGCGGCGACCGCAGGCTGGGCGCGGTCATCCTGTCCGCCTACCGGGCCGGAGCCATCCTCGACGCCTGGAGCGAGCACTTCAACTTCGACGCCTGGCTCCAGGCCTTCGCCGAGCATGGCCTCGACCTTGACGAGCTGGCTCAGCGGGAGCTTCCGACGCGGGCTCCGCTGCCCTGGGACGTGATAGACGCCGGCGTGGACAAGGGCTTTCTGTCCGACGAGCTTGACCGCGCTGTCGCCCGCACCACGACCCCCGACTGCCGCCAAGTGGGATGTCACGAATGCGGAATCACAAGGGTCGTTGGCGAGTGCCCAATGGCCGATCAGCTATCAGCTATCAGCTAAGAGCTATCAGCTAACAGCTAACAGATGAGGATGACAGTGGCCGGCGAGCAACGGGTGTACGCTCTAGTGACCTGGCGCAAGGCGGGCGCCTTGCGCTGGCTCGGCCACCTGGACATAGCTCGGACCTTCGACCGGGCGGTCCGCCGGGCGCGGCTGCCAGTGGTGTACTCCGAGGGTTTCAGTCCGAGCGCCGCCATCAGCTTCGCCGACGCCCTGGCACTGGGCGTAGGCGGCGAGAACGAGCTGTGCCTGATACGCCTGGAGCGGCCGATGGCCTCGGAAGCTCTCGCGGAGATGCTGGCGGAGCAGATGCCTGAGCAGCTCGAGATAGTTGGCGCGCGCGTTTTGCCCCACGGGCAAGGCAAGCCCTTCTCGCGGCTCAGTCACGCCGAGTACGAGATCGAACTCTGGCCGGTCCCGGGCGTCTCCGTCGAGACCTTCAAAGAGGCAGTTCGCCGCGTCCGCCAGGCAGGAGCTTTGCCCGTCACCCGCGAAACTAAGAGGCGAGTCCGCGAGATTGACATCAAGCCGCACCTGCACGCGCTGCATCTCACCGAGCCCGATGCCGATCATCCTGGCGTCCGTCTCCAGATGTCCCTCGGCTACGGCCAGGAGCGGCTGGTCAAGCCGCCGGAGGTGCTGAGCTGCATCGCGCAGCAGTTGACCGAACTGACCGGAAAGCAGATCGCATTGCAGCCCAGGCTCACAACGCGCCTGGGGCTGTATTAGTGGCGGCCCCGCGATGCGTGGCAAGATGGCCGGGCATCGAGGCGGCACCGCCCAAATAGAGCTTTTGGAGAAGCGAATAGATAATGGCACGGAAAATACTGGCAAATGTCACGCGCCGACAGACACGAGTAGCAATCCTGGAGAACGGTCGAGTCTCGGAACTGATGGTGGAAAGAGGAGAGCACGTCGTTGGCAACATCTATAAAGGCCGCGTCGAGAACACCGTGCGCGGCCTTGATGCTGCCTTCGTGGAGTGCGGGCTGGACAAGAACGTCTTCCTGCACGTCGCCGACGCGCTCACCGAGGAGCCGCCGCGTCACAAGATGCGGCGCAAGATGAACTCCTTCCCGCCCATCGGGGAGGTCGTGAGAAAGGGCGACGAGTTCCTGGTGCAGATAGTCAAGGGGCCCCTGGAGGACAAGGGCGCTCGCGGCACCCGTCGCATATCCCTGCCCGGTCGCTACCTGGTGTTTATGACCGACACCAGCGAGAAGGTGGGCGTCTCCAAGAAGATCGAGGACGATGACGAGCGCAAGCGCCTGCGAGAGCTGGCCCGTGAGGTCCGCCCGGAGGACTTCGGCATCATCGTGCGCACTCGCGCTCAGGGGGTCACCAGGAAGGAACTCCAGGATGACGTCAAGTTCCTCACGCGGCTCTGGCGCTCAATTCAGTCGCGCGCCCAGCAGGCCAAGGCGCCGGCCCTCATACACGAGGACCTGAGCCTGGTGCTGGAGGTGCTCCGGGACGTGTTCTCGGCCGACGTGGACGAGTTCCTCATTGACGACAAGGTCACCTACGACAAGGTGCTCAATCTCCTCAACAACGTTGCCCCGGTGTTACGCGACCGGGTGCACCTGTACCGCGGGGCCAAGCCCATCTTCACCCACTACGACGTCGAGCCGCAGATCGTACGCTCCCTTCAGCCGAAGGTCTGGCTGCCCAACGGCGGCTGGATAAGCATCGAGCAGACCGAGGCGCTCACCACGATTGATGTCAACACCGGCAAGTTCACCGGCAAGAGCCTGGAGGAGACCGTGCTGCGCACGAACCTGGAGGCTGCCGAGGAGGTCGCCTGGCAGTTGCGCCTACGCGACATCGGCGGCATCATCGTCATTGACTTCATTGACATGGACAAGCCCAAGCACCGCGAGCAGGTGACCACCGCGCTGCGCAAGGCCTTCGAGAAAGACCGCATGAAGACGCGCATTATGCACATCACCCGCCTCGGCCTGATCGAGATGACGCGCAAGCGCACCAGCGAGAGCATCGTCCAGCAGCTCCAGGTGACCTGCCCCTACTGCGACGGGCGCGGTCGCGTGCTCTCCCCCGACACGGTTGCCGCGAACCTCGAGCGGGAGATCCGCAGGATCGTCCGTGAGGACCGGGCATCCCTCCTGCACGTGGTCGCGAACCGGGACGTGATCCTGGCCCTCATCGGCCCCCAGGGAGACCTCATTGACGAGATCGAGAGCGAGTTGGACTGCGAGGTCTACGCCCGCACTGCCGAGGCCGTCCGCCCGGATGAGTTCGAGATAACCCCCCTGGAGAACAAGCGGCACGCGCGACGACTGACGCAGGGCAAGGCCGGCCACCGGGTGCAGATCCTGCCTGAGCACGTCATCCCGGCGGGTGAGGAGAGCCTGGTCGCGGTGGTTGACGACCTCATCGTGTTCGTCCCTGAGCTTGCGCCCAACACCAGCGACCCAGTGAAGGTGCGCCTGACGAAGGTGACCAACTCGTACGCGCGGGCCACACCTGTGAGCAAAGGGCAAAGGGCAAAGGGCAAAGGACAAAGGGGAACGACGTAGGGCAACGGCAAAGGCAACGGCCGGCGAGCGGCGGTGGGTAGTTGGCGGTGCTGTGGCCCCTTTGCTCTTTGCCCGCCATGAGCGTGAGCCTATGTTACGCCGAGGCCGATACAGTATCTCCTGGTCGCGACGGGTCGCCAGCGCCCGGGTGCGCAGAGCGCTGGTGTACCTGCTCGCTGCCGCTCTGATCATCACCGCGGCCGTCTTCGGCGTGAGGCTGGCCTCCCCGCCTGACCCGTACGGTCCCATCCACGTCCAGCGCATACCGGGCGTCTCCTCGCAGGAGGGCGCCGCCACCACCGAGGTAACCTACGACGCCCAGGACGGGCGCGCCGCCATCAGCGTCCAGGAAGCCGACGGCACCGTCAGGCGCTACTACGTGGAACAGGTGGAGGGGGAGTGGCGTATCAACCCTCTGCCCGAGCCGCCCCTCTGAGGTAGGGCACTTGCTGAAAAGGGTGACGTGAAGAAGGGGACAGAACCCTTTTCCGGCGGCCAGCCCTACTTGCGTTTCTTCTTCCGCCGCTTTGCGCGCTTGCTGCGCTTCTCGACATAGCCTATGATGCTCAGAAACACCCACCCGACCAGTGCCGCCCCACCTCCGCACAGGCCAACGCTCACCAGGAAGGTGACCGTGGGGCGGTCGTCCAGAAGCGCGGCGCCTGGGCCCGACATTATCGCGGAGAGGCCGAACAGCCCCCCGACAAAGCCGCCAACTACTCCGATGAATCCTATCACGAGCTTCCACGGCTCGCTCATTTTGACGCGCTCACCTGCCCGTGCTCAACGGCGGGCAAAGGGGAAAGGGGAATAGGCAAAGGGCAGATAACGACAACGGCTCGCGCGGGCCGTTGGTCAGTTCGCGCTCCGCTTTGTCCTCTTTGCCCTTTCCCCGTCGTTAGCCGTTTCCCCTTTGCCCCTTGCCCTTTGCCCGTCGTTCCAGGCGCAGGAATGAATGCCCGCCACCGCGAAAGCTCCCTGTGCCGCGCGGCACCGATGCCCAGGAGGACCGCGATGGGTCAAAGACTTGCCGAGAAGATCATCCACCAGCATCTGCTCGAGGGCGAGATGACGCCCGGCGAGGAGATAGCGCTGCGCATGGACCAGACGCTGACCCAGGACGCAACCGGGACGCTCGCCTGCCTTCAGTTTGAGGCCATCGGCATAGAGCGCGTGCGCACCGAACTCTCCGTCAGCTACGTGGACCACAACACACTCCAGACCGGCTTTGAGAACGCCGACGATCACCGCTACTTGCAGTCCGTCGCCGCGCGCTACGGCGTACACTTCTCCAGGCCCGGCAACGGCATCTGCCATCAGGTCCACCTGGAGCGCTTCGGCATCCCCGGCAAGACCCTCCTGGGCTCCGACAGCCACACGCCCACCGCCGGCGGCCTGGCGCTGCTCGCCATCGGCTCCGGGGGCCTGGACGTCGCCGCGGCGATGGCGGGTGAGCCGTTCTATCTGACCATGCCGAGCATCGTCGGCGTCCGGCTGCTCGGCGAGCTGGCCGGCTGGGCGACGGCGAAGGACGTCATCCTGGAGCTCCTGCGGCGCCTGAGTGTCAAGGGCGGGGCGGGCAAGCTGCTGGAGTACCTCGGCCCGGGCGTTGCGACCCTGAGCGTGCCCGAGCGCGCGACCATCGCCAACATGGGCGCTGAGCTGGGAGCCACGACCTCCATTTTCCCCAGCGATGAGCGGACGCGAGAGTTCCTGACCGCCCAGCAGCGCGCTGAGGCCTGGACCGCACTGGCTGCTGACTCTGACGCGGCGTACGACGAAGTGATCGAGATCAACCTGGCCGAGCTCGAGCCGCTGGTCGCGTGTCCGCACAGCCCGGACAACGTCGTGCTGGTCAGGGAGCTGGCAGGGCAGCCGGTGGACCAGGTCTGCATCGGCAGTTGTACGAACTCGTCGCTGCGCGACTTGATGACGGCAGCCGCGATGCTGAGGGGCAGGACCGTTCATCCCCGCGTCAGCCTGGTCATCTCCCCGGGCTCGCGGCAGGTCGAGGAGATGATCGCCCGCAACGGCGCGCTGGCTGATCTGCTCAGAGCCGGAGCCCGCGTGCTGGAGCCGGCGTGCGGGCCGTGCCTGGGCCAGGGCCAGGCGCCTCCCAGCGGCGGCACCAGCCTGCGCACCTACAACCGGAACTTCCGGGGTCGCAGCGGCACCGCCGACGCCGGCATCTACCTGACCAGCCCTCAGGTGGCCGCCATCGCCGCGATCGCAGGCGAGTTCACCGAGCCCGCCGACTTCGGCCCGCCGCTATCCATCGAGCTGCCCGAGAGCTTCACGGTTGACGACAGCATGATTATCGCGCCCCCCGATGACGGCAGCCACGTGCAAGTCATCCGGGGCCCCAACATCAAGCCGGTCCCGCTCAAGGACCCGCTCCCCGACGAGCTGACCGCGACCGTGCTGCTCAAGCTCGGCGACAACGTGACTACCGACGATATCCTGCCCGCCGGCGCCAGTATCCTGCCGCTGCGCAGCAACATCCCGGCGATCAGCGAGCACGTCTTCGAGGCCGTGGACCCCGACTTCCCGTCTCGCGCCCGCAGCGAGCAGCCCGGCCTCATACTCGGCGGCGAGAACTACGGCCAGGGCTCAAGCCGCGAGCATGCTGCCCTCGCGCCGATGCACTTGGGCGTAGCGGCCGTGCTCGCCTGCTCCTTCGCGCGCATTCACAGGGCCAACCTCATCAACTTCGGCATCCTGCCCCTGGTGATCGCGCCGGCGGACTACGCCGCCCTGCAACCGGGCGACCGGCTGCATATGTCGGACTTGCGCGCGAAGCTGAGCGCGAGGGAGGCCATCCTCGCCGAGCGCGTGGGCAGCGATGAGACGATCGCTCTCACCGCCGAGCTGTCCGAGCGCGAGCGCAACGTCATCCTCGCCGGCGGGCGGCTCAACTACATAAGGGCCCGCCAGCAATAGGCGCGACAGCGAACCACGGCCAACGACGCGGCCGTTGCCGTTTGCTGTCGTTCGCCGTCGTTAGCTGCCGTTTGCCGTCCCTTGATTGTCGTTCTCTGCGTCTCTGCGGTTAGCCTTGTCGTTCTCCCTCTTGAGGAACTCCCTGAGAGCGGTCGCCGCCGGCGTGGTCATCCCCGGCACCGCCACCAGCTCCGCCACCGACGCCCGCTTGATCGCGTCCACGGACCCGAAGGTGGTAAGCAGTGCCCTGCGCCGAGCCGCGCCGATCTGCGGCGCCTGTTCCAGCGCCGATTCGGTGACCCTGCGGTCGCGCAGGCCCCGGTGGTGCTCGATGGCGAAGCGGTGCGCCGCGTCCCGCACCCGCTGAAGCAGCATTTGCGCCTGCTGGTACTGGGTCATGTCCACCGGCTCCGAGGAGCCGGGGATGAAGACCTCCTCCTGGCGCTTGGCCAGCGACGCCACGAAGATCTCACGCAGCTCCCAGGACTCCAGCGCATCACGCACCACGTTCAACTGCCCCTTCCCGCCGTCCACGACGATGAGGTCGGGCAGGGGCAGGAACTTCTCGTCTCCCTCCGCGGCCCGTCGCAGCCTGCGCTGCACGACCTGCTCCATCATCGCGTAGTCGTCGGGCTTGTCCGTGGCGCTGCGGACGCGGAAGCGCCGGTAGGAACTGGGCTCAGGCACGCCATCGGCGAACACGACCATCGAGCCGGTGGCCTCGCGGCCGCCGGTGGTAGAGATGTCGTAGCATTCGATGCGCGCGGGCCGCTCCTCCAGCCCCAGCGCCCGCGCAAGCTCGTCGAGCGCCGCCCGTGCCGCCTGCTGCATCGCCGCGCCCGCGTCGTCCGCCCGCTTTGCCGCCAGCTCCGCATTGTGCAGCGCCAGCTCCACCAGTCGCCGCTTCTGACCACGCTGAGGGCAACTCACCCGCACCTTCTGTCCGCGCAGCTCGCTGAGCATTCTCTCCCAGGCTTCCGCATCCTCGAGGGCGTGACTGAGCAGAACCTCACGAGGCACGTGCGCCTGCCGGTAGTGCTGACTGAGGAACTCCTCGAGAACCTCCGCTCCGGATCGCTCGCCGACCGCCTGAAGGTCGAACTGCTGCTTCTCCAGGAGCCTCCCGCGCCGCACCGAGAGCAGCGCCACCGCCGCCCGGCATCCATCCATCACCACCGCCACGGCATCCTGCTCGCGCTCCTGGGTGGCAACGACCACCTGCGCTTCGGTCGCCTTCTCCACCGCCTGCAAGCGGTCCCGCAACTGTGCCGCGCGCTCGAAGTGCAGCTTCCCCGCCGCATCTTGCATCTGAGCGCGCAGGTTAGCCAGCACGTCCCCGCACCTGCCCTGAAGGAACAGCGAGACTTGCTCAACGATCTCCGCGTAGGCCTCCGGCGTGGTCTCTCCCGTGCACGGGCCCACGCAGCGGTTGATGTGGTAGTTCAGGCACGGCCGCCCGCACGGCTCGCCGGTGAGTTTTCGCCCGCAGCTTCGCAGCCCGAAGAGTTGGCTCACCACCCGCATCGTGCGCCGCATCGCCCGCGCGCTCGGATACGGGCCGAAGAGCCGCGCTCCCCGCAGGCTCAGCACCTCGTGGCGCTTGGGGTCGTGCAAGCCCCTCGTCTGCTTGAAGCGTCCCGGCATCGGCACTTGCGCGTCCCTGGGCAGGTCCCGCACCACCGTCAGCCGCGGGTACAGCTCGTCCGTCAGCAGCAGATACGGGTAGCTCTTGTCGTCGGCCAGCTTGATGTTGTAGCGCGGCTCGCGCTCCTTAATGAGGTTGTACTCCAGCGCGAGGGCCTCCAGCTCCGAGCCGGTGACGATGACATCGAAGTCCCTGACCCGGTCCAGCATGGTGCGCGCCCACGGCGAGAGTTGCTCGCTGGGCCGGAACCACTGCTGGAGCCGCTTGCGCAGCGACGAGGCCTTCCCCACGTAGATGACCTCGCCGACGGCGTCAAGCATAATGTACGCGCCCGGCTCATCGGGCGCCCGCTCCAGCTTCTCTTTGATTGCCGCCAACATCGGCTCCCACCGAACCTCCTGCCGCTAGCTCGTTCCCGCGCGCTGTCGAAGCTCCTCGATCTCGTCGCGAAGCTCCGCCGCACGCTCGAACTCCAGCTCCTCGGAGGCTGTCCGCATCTCGTCCTCCAGCGCCGCGATGAGGGCATCCAGGTCCGCGGCCGCAAGCTCCCCGACCGCCTCAGCGGGCACCATCCTTGCCGCCTGATCGGCGGCCTGCTCATGAGACCGGATCGTGTCGCGCACCGCCTTCCGGATCGTCTGCGGCTCGATGCCGTGCGCCTCGTTGTAGGCGATCTGCTTGCGCCTGCGCCGCTCGGTCTCCTCGATGGCCCTGCGCATGGAGTCGGTCATCTCGTCGGCGTACATAATGACCTTGCCCTCGACGTTGCGGGCCGCCCGGCCCATGGTCTGAATCAGCGAGGTCTCCGAGCGCAGGAAGCCCTCGCGGTCCGCGTCCAGAATCGCCACCAGCGACACCTCGGGCAGGTCCAGCCCCTCCCGCAGCAGGTTGATGCCCACCAGCACATCGAAGGTCCCCAGCCGCAGGTCGCGCAGCAACTCGGACCGCTCGATGGTCTGGATGTCCGAGTGCAGGTAGTGCACCCGAATGTCCAACTCCGCCAGGTAGTCGCTCAAGTCCTCGGCCATCCGCTTGGTCAGCGTGGTCACCAGGACCCGCTGCCCGCTCTCCACCCGCGCGCGTATCTCGCCGATGAGGTCATCAACCTGGCCCCGGGTGGGTCGGACCTCGACATCGGGGTCCACCAGTCCCGTCGGCCTGATGACCAGTTCAGCGACCTGTGAGGCCCGCTCCATCTCGTACGGCCCGGGCGTCGCGGAGGTGTACAACACGTGCGCGGCCCGCCTCTCCCACTCCGTGAAGGTCAGTGGCCGATTGTCCAGCGCCGAGGGCAGCCGGAACCCGTGCCGCACCAGATTCAGCTTGCGCGAGAGGTCCCCGTGGTACATCGCCTGTATCTGCGGTATGGTCTGGTGCGACTCGTCCACCACGACGAGCTTGTCCTCCGGGAAGTAGTCCATCAGCGGCGATGGCGGCTGTCCCGGCCGGCGTCCGTCCAGGTGGCGCGAGTAGTTCTCGATCCCCTGGCAGTAGCCGACCTCCCGCATCATCTCCAGGTCGTAGAGTGTGCGCTGCTCCAGGCGCTGGGCCTCCAGCAGCATCCCCTCGCGGTGGAAGTACTCCAGCCGCTCGGCCAGTTCCTTCATTATCTCCCCGATGGCACGCTCAAGCCGGTCGCGCGAGGTGACGAAGTGTGTCGCCGGGAATATCATCGCCCGCTCCTTCTCCTCCACGATCTCCCCGGTCAGATGGTCGAGCGTCATTATGCGCTCGATCTCCTCGCCGAACATCTCCACCCGCGTCACCAGGTCCTCGTCCATCGGCGTTATCTCCACCACGTCGCCGCGCACGCGAAAGGTCCCGCGCCCGGAAACCATGTCGCTGCGGTTGAACCGCATATCCACCAGCCGCCGCAGCATCTCGTCGCGGTCTATCCGCTGGCCCCTGCGCAGCGTCAGGGTCCCTTCCTCGTACTGCTGGGGGGAGCCCAGCCCGAAGATGCACGACACCGAGGCGACCACCACGACATCTCGTCGCTCCATCACCGCCTGTGTCGCCGAGTGCCGCAGCCGGTCAATCTCATCGTTCACCTGCGAGTCCTTCTCGATGTAGGTGTCGGTCGCCGGCAGGTAGGCCTCGGGCTGGTAGTAGTCGTAGTAGCTCACGAAGTACTCGACCGCGTTGCTGGGGAAGAACTCGCGGAACTCGGCGCAGAGCTGCGCCGCCAGCGTCTTGTTGTGCGCGATGACCAGCGTGGGCCGCTGCACGGCCTCGATGATCTTCGCCACCGTGTACGTCTTCCCCGATCCGGTGATACCCAGCATCACCTGGTGGCGGTAGCCCTCCTCGATGCCGGCGGCCAGGCGCTCGATTGCCTTCGGCTGATCGCCGGTGGGCTCGAAATCCGCTACGACCTCAAAGCGTGGCATACTTCCTGCCCCGAGCCTCCCTGCTTGACGCACGCCCGAAAGCTCCGGCCGCCGCACGGGGGCCGGAATCACACCAGAGGACCTTCCTGGGCCTATGATACCACAAGGCCGGGGAGTTGTGTATCGCACACGGCTTCTCTGGGGAAGCGCCCAAGCCGCTCAGAACGTGGTCAAGCCCCCGTAGCCGCCCAGCTCCAGGGAGATGGTATCGCGCTCCTCCGACCAGCGCAGACCGATCTCGCGGCCGGCCAGCTCCCGCGCGACCGTGATCTGGAAGTCATCGTAGCTCCCCTCGCTGAACCGGTAGTACGAGGCCGCCAGCCCGATGCGCCACTTCCGGCGGGGGTGGTAGTCGAGCAGCCAGTAGAGGTAGGCATCGTCGTCCGGCAGCTCGTAGGTGCCTGACAGGTAGCTGTGCCAGCGGGCCCCATGATACCATCGCACGTGTAGGCCGAAGAGGTGCTCCAGGCCGCGCGAGTGGTCCCCGCTGGTGAACTGCGGCGTATAGGAGAGCCGCATAGACGCGCTGCTGCTGATGACCCGGCGCAGGCGAAGCTGCCCGCGTATGCTCTCGCGGCGATAGCCGCCCGTATCCCAGGCGAAGAGGTTGCTGATCGTGGGGGTCAGTGTCGTCCGCTCGTCCAGGTGCTTGCGCGGGAAGTCCAGTGCCGCATAGATCTCGTGCTCACCCACCAGCCCGTGGTCGAAGCCCGCGTAGTGCCGCAGCCCGACCGCGGTGCCCAGGCGATAGCTCGCCTTCCATCGTCCAAGCGGCTGGCTGTGCGTGAGCCAGTCCGCGCTTGCGCCGTACGACTCATCGTACCACCGGGGCCTCTCAAAGTGAGCGCGCAGGTTCAGCCGGTAGGCCTCGTCCCACTGATACACGCTCGCGTCGGCAAACACGCTGTGATGCTCCGGCAGGTAGACGTTGAAGTGCCCCTCCCGGCCTCCCCACAGCCTGCGCGAGTCCCGCCACTCCATCCCCCAGTCCTCGCGCGGCAGGCCGCTGACCGTCACCGTGCCCTCGGCATCGCCTTTGTCGTAAGCCTCCTCCAGCGCCAGCGACCACTTGCTGCGCGCCACCACACTGCCGCCCACCGCCGCGTGTTGCAGCTTGATTGACCCGGTGCTCTCCTCGCTCACCCGGTAGAAGAACGGGAAGTCAACCGCAATGTCGCCGTCGGAGTTGACCCCGAACACCTGCGAGTGCGTGGTCCCCGTGTAGCCGGGCATCGCGACCACCCAGTACTTCAGCAGCTTCATCACGCGCTGTCCGTCCGCGTACACCGAAGCGTGCCGCAGCACGAGCTTCTCATAGGGGAACACCGAGATGCTGCGCGCTATTGCCCACATCTGAGCATCAGCCGTATCTAGCTGGAACGCCTCCTCCGGCAGCTCCGCCGGCGGCTCGATCTCTTCGAGGGTGTAACCATCGAAGAATGTCCTCTCCTCCTGTGTCTCGCCGAACCACCTGATCGCTCCCCAGCCGGACCCGATGTCATAGTACAGGTCCAGCCCGTGCAGTGACGCCTCCCCGGATGTGACCTTCACCCCGGCTCTTGCTCCGGTCGCCTTGATTGTCAGCCTGACCGGGTCAACCTGCGCCGCATCGTCCGCCTCTATGCGCAGCCCCCCGAATGTGATGACAGCGTTGTCCCGCGCCTCGATGAGCCCCAGGTCCATCGCGTAGCCGACCCACGATCCCCGCACGTGAATCGCTTGCGCTTCCGCTTCCGCTGCGGCGCCCTCCTCCACGAAGTAGACGTAGACCTCATTCGAGCTTCCAGTCCCCAGCGCCTCGACCCGAATCCTGGCCCGCCCAACCTGGGTGCTGCTGGCAAAGACCACCGCGAAGCCGTTCGCCGTCGGCACTCGGAGGTCTGTTCGCCGCTCTCCCCCGCCTCGACTCAAATGACCGCCCTCTATGTGAAAGAGCATCTCCGTGCCATCGGCAGCCGGTCGCCCTTGAGGGTCGCGCACCTCGGCCCGAATCTGCGCCATGGACTTCCCGTCGGCGGGGACTCGTCGGGGGGTCACGGATAGTTCGATCCTGGCCTGCCCTAGAGCGGGCACTTGCGCCCGCGCGCTTTCGCAACAGCCAGCCAGCACCACGACCACCGAGATGCAGATCACGCCGGGGACGCGGCCGAGCAGGACGCGAAATGATGCCACCCGCGGAACGCGTCCATCCCGCGGGTGGCGGCTGTCTCCGAACCTGTCTCGCAACATTCTGCCTCGGTCCAACACCTCAATCCGGGAAGGTCACCTGATCGAAGTTCGCCCACGCCGAGGGCCCGGACGTGGTGTACTGGGCCCGGATGCGGTAGGCGTAGGTGTTGCTACCGGTGACGTTGAAGTCCGCGAAGCTGGTGTCGTTCGCGTCAACGTTGCCGTTGTCAATGAAGTTCCACGCGGTGCCATTCACCGCGCGCTGTATCTGGTAGCGCAGCACCACCAGCGATGTTCCCGGCGGGGCCTGCCAGTGCAGTCGGATGCTCGTGGGCTCAATGTCCATTGACAGCGGCACCGGGGCCACCGCGTCCGGCGAGTAGCCGGTGGCCGGGTGGCTGGTGGAGTCATGCGCCGCCATTGCCAGGCCTGCCACGATCAAGCCCGCGATGATCCACTTCCAGGTGTTGGAGGATCGCTTGCGCGCGACCCCCGCCATCTCTGCCGCCGGCTTGCCGGCGAGCACCTGGGCGGCCTTCCAGGCCGCCTTCTTGATCGCCTCGTGCAGCAGCGGGCTGTCGCTGCCCGTGTAGCCCGCTCTCTCCAGACTCTGGCCCGAAACCCCGAAGCTGCTGCTCACCACCGGCTTCTCCACCACCTGCCTGCTCTCCAGGTCAACATTCGAGGCTACGTCGTAGGTCTGCCCGGCCAGCACCACCTCGAAACGCCGAGGCTCCTCCTGAACCGTGATGGAGGTTATCATCGCCAGGCACACCTCGTCCACTCCAAGCGCGTAGCCGATCTGGATGGCCTTGACGGGATCGGCCACCTCAGCCTCGACGTCCACCGAGCGGATCTGCCCCTCCTTCACCGCGCGCCTGACCATCGGGGAGCTGGCCGAGAACTCCGCGCAGCGCAGGCCCGTGGCCTCCGCGATCGCCATTTGCAGCGCCGAGGTCATCCGGTCCGCAGCGTCCGGATGGCCGCCATCACTTCTGTCCAACACCGGGAAAAGCAGGAGCATCCCTGCCACCGCTTGTGCCTCTGCCGGCGTCACAAACCCGACCGGCAGTGACAGGGCCATCATCGCGGCCATCAACAGGATGCTCACCGGGCGCGCCAGCTTGCTCGATCTGATCGCTGTCATCGTGCATTTCCCCTATTTGCTCGGCTCTGGTGTGACCCCATCTCCTGCCGGCCCGCCCAAAGTCCAGGACCGCCTATCGCCACACTTGCGCGGTGCGAATCACGCTCATACTCTCGCCCGTATCAGGCGACCGCGCCGTCACCTGCACCACATACAGCCCCGCGGGCACCCTCATCCCGCGCTCGTCCACGCCGGACCACACCACTGTGTTCTGTCCGGCTGCGCAGGCCTTGTCCACGGCCACCCGGCGCACGATTCGGCCCGCGATGTTGCGCACCTCCACGTCAACCTTCGCCTCGGCGTTCAGCGTGTAAGCGACCGCGACCCCACCCACGTCCACCTGCGCGCAGGTCACGCCCGTCAGCCCAAGGGTTGCCCCCGCTCGGGGCCGCACCAGGACCCTGAACTGCCGCGCGCCGCCCACGCCGGGGTTGTACGTGTACGCGCCGCTCGTGCGCATGTACGTCCTGCGTCCCGCGCTCACATCCTCCAGCGTCGCCACCAGATCCCTGGGCAGCTCCGCGGACAGGGAGGGCCACCTGATTGTCACCGGCGCGCCCGCGGCCTCGGCCACGACCGTGAAGGCCCAGGTCCGCTCGCCTCCGCCATCTGCCTTGACATCCACCAGGTAGGGAGCGCCGCTGAAGTCTGCGCCCATCGTGAAGAACGCGTCCAGCGTCGGGCCTGGCCTGAACACGGACGGTGGGCTTGGGACATCGGCAAGGTCCACGCCGTTCTCCGCGCTCGCAGAGACGCCGAAGCTGCGTCCCGTTCGGCTCTGACCCGCTGCCGCCACCTCCAGGCCCACCCGCCACCCGTCGTCCTCATCCCCGGGCACGGTCGCTTCAGCCACTGACGCCGGCCCAAACAACGTCGGCGGCGGGAACAGCAGCGTTATGTCCGCGTAGCTCAGCAGCCAGTACCCGTGGTAGGGCACAACCTCCGTCTGCTGCATTGACGTCGCCCAGGTGTACTCGTTCGCTTCCGCGTCATACGCGTACAGCACGGGCAGCAGCAGGCCTCGCGTGATCGCATCGGCCATGGACCACTCAACGCCCTGCGGCCCGATCACCCGTATCTTGTAGAAGCCCAGCGGCACCACGAAGGGATTGCCGATCTGGTTCCAGCCGGCCTCCAGCGGCACCCCGTAGGTCTGGTTGGCCGGGACCGGCTGCGCCGTCGGCGGCAGCACCACGCTCTCCCGGTTCTGGTTCAGCAGCCAGTAGCCCCTGCCCGGCGCGATGTTCCCGGTCCACGGATCCGGATACGCCCTGTAATCCTGACTGGTCGGGTTCCACCGCCACAGCGCCACCGGCCCGCCCGGGAATACCGAGTCCGTCAGGCTGCCAAAGACGTTTGACGCATCCGAGTTGACAAACTCATACGGCACCGAGAGCATCTCCAGGCCCACCAGCGAGGGCAGCGGCGATATGACCGGGATCGCCGGGATGCTGATCGTCCTGCTCACGACCTTGCCCATGGGGCCGGTGAACTTCACCTCGGCCCACCCCGGACGCAGGGCCGTGGCCCGCACCATCCACTGCGCCTGCGGCAGCGGCGCCTGATTTCGGTTTATCACGCCCAGGTTGATGGTGCGCGGTTGCGTGTCCGGCGAAAGCTCGAGCCCGGAGGGGAGACTGATGCGCACGCCCGCATTGATGATCGGCCCCGCCCCGAAGTTGTCCAGTAGCGCCGTCAGCGGGAAGGGCGACTGCCCACTCTGATCCGTCAGGTAGTACTGCTCCACCTGCGGCGTCGAGGGGTCATCCGCGGCCACCACATTCAGCTTCGCCGGCGCATACGCCGCCAGCGCGTACGGCGGATCGTAGTCAACCGCGGCCGCGCCCAGACCATAGTACGTGACATAGCGGCGGCTCTGACCGGGCCCGAGCTGGCGCTCCTCCCACTTCACCGCGTAGGCCCAGTCCTCGCCGGTCAGGGCGGCGCCAGGGTTAGGCACGAAATCGAACTGATTCGTCATCCCGATGTTCCGGTACTGCCCGAAGCCAATCTCGTCGGGCAGGCCGGCACTCTCGGTCGCTATGCTCGCGTTGTGCACTTCCGCCGCATCCACCGTCCCCCTCACGGCCACCAGCGGGTTGTCCACGTCGTCGTAGCTCACCCAGGTCTTGGGCATAACCTGACCCGGGTAGTTCGGGTCAGGCATCTTCGCTTCGGCCGAGATCACCGAGCCATCATCCAGCACGATGTAGGTGCCGTCCCGATCGGAGGCTCCGCCGAACCGGGCGTCAATCATCACTCGCAGTCCGACGGCGTGTGAGGCCGCGGTGTCGTTATAGACGATGTACTCCAGCATCACCGCATCGTGCACCAGGGCGAAGGTGTGCCGGACGCGCAGCATCGGCGCTCCCGCCACCGGGTCCGCCCCGGTCGGGTCAAGGTAGGCGATTCCCGATACGTCGCGCGCGCCGGCCACCGGCGCCTGTTGCCACCACACGGGCAGGGCCGCGGGGTCCGTCGTCGCCGACTGCCCGTACATCAGGTCGTGGATGTCGAAGAGGCCACCGGTGCCGGTTCCTTGCTGGTAGTCCACCGAGATCGTCAGCTTGGAGGTGAAGTCCAGCAAGTTCCAGGTGGTGCCGCCTAGGTACGCCGCGCTGGCGATCGGCAGGTTCTCGTCGCCCGCTACCAGAGGGCTACCACCGGCCGCTACGGTGGAGCCGGTCCACAGTTGGAAGCGCCCCGCCGGCCGATAGACATAGGTCGGCCGGGGAGGGGTGCCGGTGGTGCCGACCTGGATCAGCCTGGGGTCGGCCACGAGCAGCCGCGTGAGGCCCGCTGGATGCATAACCTCGATTGCATAGGTCTGCGCCTGGGCGACGTGCGACGCAAGCAGCAGTGCGCAGAACACCCATCCCGACAGCGCCAACTGCTTTGCTGCAATTCTGCTCCAGTGATTGCCTTGCCATGCCACCGGGCAGTCAGCTCCTCTCGTACCCAGGCGATTATCGCATAATCTCGAACGGCCGGATCCCCTGCACGGTCTGCCCATCTTCCGCTCGCGCCGTGAGCCGCACCAGGTAGCGGCCCGCCGGAACCGGGCTGCCGAACTGGCTCATCCCGTTCCAGACCAGGCTCTGCTGCCCGCCACCCTCAACCCGTCGCGGCGTGAACATCTTCACCAGCCGGCCCGCGATGTTCCTCACCTCGACCGTCACCTCCGCCGTCCTCGAGACCGCGTAGGTGAACACCGCCCCGCCTCCGGCCGCCCTCGCCGCCGCCACGCCGCTCAGCGTCAGCATCCGGTCGCTCCCCGTCTCGGCCCGGATTCTCAGGTGGCGCACACACCCCTCAGGCCCGCTGCGGAAGCGATATGCCGAGGCAGTCCGCATATACACCTGCCTGCCGCCGTCCAGGTCCTCCAGAACCAGCTTCACCTCGCCGGGCACCTGGGCGTTCAACTGCGGCCAGGTGATCTCGACCTCGCTGTCAGCCAGTTCGCAGAGCACCTCGACATCCCACTGACCGCTGTCCGTTGTTCCTCTTACGTCCTTGGCGTAGCGCCCCGCGTGCCTCCCCCAGCCCGGTCGCGGCATATACATCTGGAGCGTCCCCACCAACGCCGGCGGCTCCGGCACATCGTGGGCCGGGTCATATCCCGCGCTGGCGGCCGAGCTGACGCCGACGTAGTTGCTCGGGTCTTGATACCCGCCCGCGCGCACGCACAGTCTAACCAGCCAGCCATCGGCTGCGGCCTGGGGCTGCGCACTCGTCGGCTGTGCCGCAGTGCCCATGCCGCCGCCGTAGACGAGAACCCGCGTGTCCTGGTTCACGTGCAGCCAGTAGCCCTTCATCGGCTCCAGCGCCCCGGCCGTCGGGTCCGTCGTGAAGCTGTAGTAGCCGCCCTGTCCGCCGCTCGGGCCCACGTAGTCGAACAGCACCCCCTCCGTCACCCCCGCATCAATCGCCTCGCGCAGGTCCTGGCGCACGCCATCGGTCACGAACTGCACGGTGCCCCAGTTCACAGGCTGCTCATAGGGATTGCCGATGAGATTCCAGCCGCGAGGCCGATGTTGCCCGTAATAGAGCCTGATGTGCGTGCTGGGGATATCGTCCAGGGTCATCCCCTCTATCGCCAGCACCGCCGTCTGCGGCAGGCTCAAGAAATACGCCAGCCCTGCCGGCGGATACGGCACCGTGCGATCGTCCATATTCGCCTGCGTGCAATCCGGCGGCACCAGGCTCGCCCGCGTGTCGGGATAGAAGTGATACTTGAGCTTACCCTCGTCCTCCGGCCACCAGCGCACCATCGCCAGGTCCGCCAGCGGCGTGCCCAGAACCACGCTCGGGTCGGTTACCGCCAGATCGCGGTACGGGAACGATACGATATGCACGCCTCCGGGGATGGTCGCCGAGGCCACGCGGAAGTTCGTGACTGCGCTCGTCGCCTCGTTCGCCGAGTAGTCCGAGCAGTCTATGATGATCATGTGGTTCGTGTGGGCCAGTGGGCCGTTCGCGTTCCACCAGTCACCATCGGGGTCCGGCCATGACAGCCTGCCCGTGGCCGCATCGTAGGGGTCGGGCTGCTGGCCGGGGCTGCTGCCATTGTAGACCTCTATCTGATTCAGCTCTATCCTGATCGTGGTCGGGTCAACGCCGCTGCCATCGTCCTGGATGAAGGCGGTGAGCGTCGGCGTCGCGGTTGTGATGGTCTCGCCGTGGCGCGGGAACGCGATCGTTATCGTCGGCGCCCGGCTGTCCACGCCCGCCCGCAGCCGCAGACGACCCTCACCGTACTGATTGTTGGGATCGGGCTCCGGCTCCCCGGGCAGGTCCAACGCCAGGTCATTGAGTATCTTCTCGACCTCATCGGCGGTTCTCAGCGCGTCCTCAGAGAACACCAGCGCGGCCGCACCCGCCACGTGCGGTGCCGCTGCTGACGTACCGTAGAACGGAGAGAGGCCCGGGTCCTGCGCTGCTAGGCTCGTTGTCACCGCATCCGGCGCGGTTATGTTGGGCTTGATGATCTCCGGATGGCCCGCCACCGGCCCCTGGGAGCTGAAAGGCTCCAACCCGTCTATGGGCACCATCACGGTCGCGTTAGGGTCTACCGCCCCGCGCGTGGCGCCTACCGCGTAGGCGCCCGTCGCTTCGGCCGGGATGAGCAAGCTCGACTCGGGGACCTGATGCTGGGTCTCCACGTCATAGTCCGGCAGGAAGAGCTGGAAGAAGTCCCCCGGGTTGGCGGGTCCTGCATAGTACTCGATTTTCAGACCGTACTGGCCCTCCACAGCTATCGTGGCCAGCAGCGCGTCCGCCGGTGGATCGTCCCCGTTCTGGCTGTAGCCCGAGCGCGCGATCTCCGCATCGGACCCGTCAACCAGCACCAGGTCGAAGTCGTGGTTGGTCAGTCCGGTCGGAGTGGTCTGATACCAGCTAAGGAACGCCTGGAAGACGCCGGGGAACAGGTAGACATCAATCGTCTCGTCGCCGCCGCCGAACTCGTTCAGGCCGTCGCCATCTGCATCAGTGAACTGCCCCTGGTAGTGGCGCTCGGCGTGGTTCCCGGCCGAGTTCACCCAGAACAGCCCAGCCGCGCGCGCGCGGTTGACCTCCTGCGACTCCGGGTGCGTGCCGTCGTAGGGCCCCCCAAAGCTGCCCAGCGACATCAAGCTGACATCGAAGCCCTGGTTGACCACGTACTCCGTAGCCATCTCCACGGACATATCCGTGTCAACCGCGATGAGCGTCATATTGCACATCGGCGCCATGTCCGCGACGATCTCGGCGCACGCAGTGCCGTGGTAGTCCGTGCCCATTGTCCCGCCGGAGGCGAACGAGATGGTACTCACGCCCGGCGGTATCTCTGCGTTGGCGTAATCGGCAAAGCCCATGTCAAGTATTGCCACGTCCGCACCGGCGCCGAACATCCCTGCCGCGTGGTATGCGGTCGCTCCGCACAACTGCACTCCTTCGCTGTAGTTCGCCCCGTAGCCCTGGAGCGGGTACATATACCGGGGCGGCCGCACCTGCGATACTTGCGGCAGGCCCGCCACTGCCGACAGGCTGCTCGCCGGCAGCAAAGCCTGCACGCGCCGGTCACGCCGTATCTGCACCTGTCCCCCGTAGGGCGCCAGCGAGGTGTTGGCCGCGGCTGCCTCGCTGCGGAACTCCACCACCACCAGCACCATGTCCTCGGGCCCCTTGGCAGGCAGCGGGAACGCGAAGGGCAGCACCTCCCCGCGTGCTGCTGCCACCGCCAGCGTCCGCAACGGCCCGGCCAGGTCCTCCAGCGCGGTGCCCTGGGCCGCCCACCCCGTTCCCACCCCTGACGTCGCCGACAGGATCAGTGCCAGTGCAACGAGATAAGGGGAGACATATCGGTGACGAAGCCGACTCACTTTGACTCCTCCTTCTCGGGGATGGGGACAGTCACCTTGGGTCACTGTCCCGCCCCCGAGCCTTGGAGCGCCTGCTGCAACTAGGTTTCCTGCACTACCGCCTTCACCACCGGGGGCTGCACTGTCGCCCCGCTGCCGTCCGTATCTTCGCGTTCTGCCTTCCGCTCCATCAAGTCCCGCAATCTATGCAGATAGGCCCTCAAGAACGCCCCCCAGCCGCTGTCCCTCGCAAAGCTGCATCGCTGCGGCTCATAGCTCTCCGGCACACCGCTCAGCGCGCCCGGAAAGAAGATCCCTATCCCGACGCCTTGCTCGCCCTGCTCGCCGGCTCTGCCGACAACGCTCGCCTTCACTGTCTCTGCTGCGGCCCGCGCGGCCCTGGCGAGACCGTCATCCGCCAGGCGTTCGGCCAGCGACTCCAGCAGGACGCCTGCGTCGCACAACTCGCGCTGACTGCCCCAGGTCGCCGAACGGCTATGCGCAAGGGTCACCGCCGGCGCTATCTCCGCCATCCGCCCGGCGGCGGCTGTGGCGAACTCCTGGAGGCTCTGCCGCGCGCTCGACATCCCGCTCAGGTCTATCGCCGTCAGGCTCACCCGCTCGGTCTGCTCGCCGTCCTGCTCCTGGGCCACCCGCAGGCAGGTCTCCACCAGTTCTCTGCCCTCCACCTCGCCGTCGCCGCTCACGCTGCTCAAGATCGTATCCCAGGGCAGGCCCGGGTTAGGCATCTCGCCCGGCGCGCCTGTGAGGTACCCCGCAGCATCCCGCAACTCGTACGCTACCTCCAGGCAGCCGCCGTAACAGCAGTCCAGAAACAACGCATCCAGGCCGGGCGCCTCCCCCTCCCCAAAGCCATCCTCAATGCCGCCCGCCAGCTCCACGGCGCTGAGACAATCGCCTCCCGCACTGGTGTCCAGCGCCACGCCCGAGTTCGCCAGGCCCCCCTCCAGACCGCCTCCCGGCGCCGCCAGGCCGGTCCCGTGCCCCATGATGATCAGAGCATATCGTTGCGCCGGCGCCTGCTCTCTGACCCATCCCAGGAACTCGCCAAGCGTCTCCCGCGCCCCCATGTTCACTCCCGCCTCGTCGCCGGGAACGCTCTCGCTTACGTGCTTCCTCTGTCCGTCCTCCCACAGCCACAGGTGCCGGCTGGCCAAGCAGTGCCCTTCGGCGTCCGTCTCATCGAGCTGCACAGCCGCCGCCCACCCGGGCCGGTCTGTCCCCCTCGCCACCATGTCCAGATAGCGGTGGGCCGCCGCCCGCAGGTCCCCATCGCCGCTCAGATAGGCGGCCACCGTCCACTCATGAGTGCTGCCCGTCGCCTCCGGCCCCAGCGTGAGCATCAGCACCGCGGCAGCCAGCACTGCCCGGCCCCCCGCACCTGCTGCTCTCACCACTCCCCTCGCCATATAAGCCCTGCTCTCGCGCCCGGTTGCCGCACCTCCGCAACATCCCCGTCGGCGGGCTCGGCGTCTCACTCATGTTCGTAACGCGGCAGTGTGAAGAAGCCGTGCCGCACGGTGACGCCCGCCTGCCCGCTCGCTGAACTCGTGCCGGGCGGCGGCGGTGGCGCAACGGCCGTCCTGAAGCTCCGGGTCGAGCTGAAGAGCCACCCCGTCTGGTTGCCGAACCCGTTCACCGGCTCCGCCTCGCCCGAGCGCCGCGCGCCCACTCTCCAGTAGAACCTGCTGTTCGCCGTGAAGTTCGCGTCTATGGTCCAGTGCATCGTCCCAGCCGTGCCCTGCCGCATCACCGGACTCTGATGGACCGCGTTGCGCAGGCAGTCCGGGTCGTCGTCCGGGAACACTTGCAGGAGGTACTCGTTCGCCCCCCGAGCCCCGTCCCAGGTGAAGGTGATGGAGGTCGTAGACTGGTTCTGGGCTCCGTCGTCAGGTGACTGCAGTATCGTCGGGTTGAAGTACGTCACCGGGTTGGTGGGGGCGCTGCCTTCGCTCAGAGCGTCGTACGGGTCCACGTCTATGGAGGGCTCCACGAACACCTGCTGCTGGGTGCCCACTTGTTGTGCGGTGATCGGCGCGCCGCTGCCTGCCGGGTACTGCGGCTCCGTGATCCGGCGCACTCGGTAGTAGTAGGTTGACCCTTCCTCCAGCGGGGGATGATTGTAGACGATGTCAACATCCCCGTCCTCCTGCTCCCCCTCCTCGTTGTAGTAGATGAACCCGTAGGCTATCTGAAGGTCAGCCACCGACTCAGGATAGTCGTCCCACACGTTCCCCGGCAGCCGCGACTCGTCCACCACCCCGACCAGGTTCTCGGGCGACAGTGCCAGGCTCGGCGTCCCTTCTTTACGGAAGAACAGCCACCCATGTATCTGCTCAGTCAGCGGCACCCACTGATTTGGCACGTGTATCCTGATGACCGCCTCATCGCCGGGCGACTGCTGATAGAGATTCGCGCAGACCCCTTCGGGCGCACCGCCGACATGCTCGCCTGACCCCACCTCCACCAGCGCGAACACCAGTCCCAGAGCCGCCACCAACGTCGCGGCCTTGCTGATACCTTTGGACCGCCGCGCAAGCGCCAACCGCACCGGCGGCTTGTAGAGGGCGTACGCCCTGTCGCCCACCTTTGCCCTGCCGCCGGCGACGGGCCTGGCGTAGCACATATCCGACGCCACTTTGCCGACGGCCACCGTACCCACCTTCACCGTTGTCATCACGTCCAGGTCCTTCTGATAGGTGGGCCGCATCAGCACCATCTCTGTCCCCGCTAGCACGCCGTCCCCCGCGCCCACATTGATGATCGCGACCCCGACATCGTTCACCGAGGTGACGTAGCCCGTCGTTATCCGGCCTCCCAGCATCTGCATGGTGACCGTCTCAGCGGCCTGCCGCAGTGCCTCGTTGATGACCTGGCCCTCGTCCCCGGTCCATCCCGGTACTACCTTCGTCCTGATCGCCACCTCCGTCCCCTGGAGGTACTCCACCGTGGCAGTATCCAGCACTCTCACTTGCAGTTTGACGGCACACTCCCCGGTGCGCCCGTCTACCGCCAGCGCCGTCACCCGTCCGGTCAGGACCTTCTCCACGTCGAGACGCTTGGCGAGCCGCACCTGCTCCTCGACGGAGAGCGGCGTCGTCATGCCCAGGTTCCCCAGCTCCCGCTCCAGGTCGCGCTTGGAGGTGACGACGAACTCGCGCGAGTCCTCGAGGGCCAGAGCCATGGCGTCGGTGGCCTTCTCGCTGAGCACCTCGGTATCCAAGCCCGTCGGGTCCAGCAAAGGCAGCACAATGCAGGTCACCGTCCTGACCACCGGCTGCGGCTGTGCCCCTGCATTTGCCGGGAAGCCGACTACTGCGTACGGTACCGCCATCGAAGCTGCGACGTAGATCGCGACATATCGCCATATCAGACTACCACGTAGACTGTGCATGCTCGCAGTTCTCCCTCCCGACACACGCCTGGTTGCGGAGGGGGGGACAGTCACCTTAGGTGACTGTCCCCATCCCCATCCTCTGCTAGGGTCCTACCGTCAGCGGCCCGATGGCTTGCGCCTCCTGGCCGTCTTCTGCTCTTGCCCTCACCACGATCAGATACATCCCGCTCGGCGCCCTGACCCCGGCGTTGTTCGCGCCGTTCCACACGACGCGCTGGGCGCCGGCCGGCTGGGCGGCTGAACTGACCAGTGTCCGCACCAACCGCCCCGCGATGTTGAGCACCGTAACCTCGACCTCGGCGTCCGAGGAGAGTGTGTATGATATCTCGGTCCCGTTCCCGGCTGCGCTCGTCGCCAGCCCCGAAACGACCATCCCCGGCTGCGCATCCCCGCCCAGCCTGATCTCGAGGATGCGGCTGCCCCCGCGCGGCTTGAACTGGTAGCCCTGCGCGGTTCGCATATACACCAGCCTGCCTGCTGCCGGGTCGCTCAGGACGGGCCGCGCCTCTGTCGGCACCCCTGACATATCGGGCCAGCGCACACTCACCGTCTGCGCGCCCTCGCACGAGATCCTGAGGCGCCACGTCGCATTATCCGTCGCAGCAGAGCGCACGTCAACCGCGTAGGCTCCACTTTCGCTGCCCCAGTCCCCGTGTTCGATGGCCGCGTACACATTCGGCCCCATGTCCGGCGGCGGTGGCTTGGGCACATCCAGGCCCACATCGAAGCCATCGCTGGCGCTGGCCGCGCAGCCGATGAAGGTGGCGGCGTCCTGCATGCCCCCGGCGCTCACCACCAGCGGCAGCAGCCATCCGTCCTCCGGCGCTAGCACCGCCGCCCGCGCCGGCGCCTCGCCCGCCGCGAGCGTGACCGTGGTTCGGTCACCGATCAGCCAGACGTCGTCGGCCACCTTCAGCCAGTAGCCCACGTACGGCTCCAGCACCGCCGACGTCTGGTAGCCCCCGAGCACATACGCAAACAGCGGGCTGCGCACCAGGCCGGCCGCCAGCGCCTCTTGCATCGAGCGCTCCACGCCGTTCCCGTCCACGATGTTGAGCGCGTAGAAGTCAACGGTCGCCCTGAAGAAGTCCCCCACAATGTTCCAGCCCGACTGCCCGAGCCGCAGCGCGATGTCGCAGGTGTCCCCGGCCTCTATTCCCTGCTGCGAGAGTTCGCGTATCTCATCGAGCTTGAGCCAGTAGCCTACGCCCAAGCGGAACCGGTCCGCCGGAGCGGATGGATACACGTGATAGCGCCCGTCAATCGGCTCAAAGGCCGCCATCTTCAGGTCGTTGGCCGGCACGCCCAGCACCGTCGCCGGGTCCGTGGCCGGATAGTCGAACGGCAGCGACATCAACTGAAGCACGGCCGGGAACGTGTGAATGCTGCTCAGCGTAAAGTTCACGCTATCCGTCACCTGGTCGGTCTCGACGCGCACGATCTGCTGCAGCGGGGTGGCGCTGAAGCCCACCGGGTCCGGCCTCACGATGACCTGCCCCGTGGGCACATTCGGTTGACCGTTCGCATCTACGAACTCGTAGTTGTACGGGAGCGCGGCTCCGGGCGGATCGGTCACGGTGGCGCTGGTCTGGGTGCTGGCCAGGATCGTGTCCCCGCTGATGCTCAGCAGCTCCACAGTGATGCCTCCGACCGCCTCGCCGCTCACTGCCCGCGTGATCAGCCCCGACAGCCCACCGTCCGCTTGCTGCTGAAGAGTGATGGCTATGTCAACCTCTTCGCCCGCGGCGACCGCAACTCCCTGGCCCGCGGACCGCTCGTAGCCGGCGGCCTCCGCCTCCACCGAGTAGCTGCCTGGCTCGACCTCGATGCGCGCCTCGCCGTTCTCATCGGTAGTGCCGCTGGCCGCCACAATAGCGCCCAACAGCACCTCCACAAGCGCATCCTGGATCGGATTGCCATCCTCGTCGGTCACGGTCGCGACAATGACGCCCGGCGCCGCCTCCAGGGCGAAGTCAACGGTGTTGGTGTTGCCGCTGGTCACGGTCGTCCTCTGCGTCTCGGTCCCGTAGCCGATATCGGTCCCATCGGCAACCACATCCACATCGCCGGGCGGGACATTGCCGATCATATAGGTCCCGTCCGCCGCAGTCGTCGTGCAGTCTATCAAGTCGCCCAGTTCGCCATCGCCGTCGCCATCCTGTGCGGGCGCGGATGCGGAAGCGGTCCCGCCGTTGCCATCGCCGTCTTCCGGCTCAGGCACGGGCACCTGGTAGGCGCACACCTCCACCGCTGCCAGCGGCTCTCCGGTCGCCGCCGAGGTCACCGTGCCCCGGATCGCCCCCGGCTCGGCTCGGACAATGGCGAAGTCAACTACCGGATAATTGAGCCCGCCATGCGTCCGGTCGGCGTCCCGGTGGTCAATCTCAAACCCGGGCCGGTGGGCACTCATACTGTAGACCCCAGGCGGCAGCCCACCCATAACGTAACGGCCGTCCTCCTCGCACTGCACCGCCGCGATGACGGTGTTGCCCTGGCGCACTTGCACGATCGGTGTCGGGTCGTCGACAGGTTGGTTCCCGTCGCTTATTGACAGAACCCGGCCCTGGAAGCCACCGGTGCGCAGCCAGCAGAGGGTATTGTGCATGAGCTTGGCGCGATAGTTCCGGCATACGTAAGGCCAGTTAGTCTCTACTTGGTGCACACGATGCATTTGCTCAAAGCCCCACGCGAAGTACACGACGCGGTACCCGCCGGCGGGGTCCGCGTAGCGCAGTCCAGCCACCTCGGCTGCCGTAGAAACGTAGTTGTGAGTGACCGTGGCTCCGCCTATAGCGTCAATGCCGTCCGGCCACACCGTACAGAGGGCGGAATCTTGGGGATAACAGACACGTTCGTGTATCCACCACCCGTTTGCGAACAGGAGGGGGGGATCGTGATATGGGTTCCAGCCTGGGTGCCGAGCCACTGGGTCGTCGGCAACACCCTGGATTTCGGGATGTGATGCACTAACAAGAGACGGACCGAAAAAACACCAGGGACAGCTTCCGCCGTTACTAGGTGCGATAACAGAGTCGGTGATATAGCTGGCGTGCAGATAGTTGGCGAAGAAGTTGTTCTGGACAGTACCGTCAAGTGTGAGGGCAAAGCCTATGTCTTGGCCTGAGGTCATGAGCCGGCCGCCGCGGTCGAGGAAGTTCGCTAAGGTCGCCTGCATCGTCGCATCCACCAGACTGCCCGACGCTACCCAGGTGTCGCCGGTGTGCGGGGCTGCCCACACCACGGCGCGGTCTGCGATACGCACCTCGCGCGTGCCGGTCAGATCCGGCACGGTAAGCTGCACTTCCTTGGTAGGCAGGTAGTAGACGAGGTCCGTAATGGTTACCGGCCCGCGGCAGATGATCCGCCATATATCGTACGGCTCTCCCAACCACCCGTTCCCATGTATGCCGCTGCGGAAGGTATTGTAGGCGGTACTGGAGCACGCGTCGCAGTCGCCCCAGTTTGTAGTATAGTAGCTCTCCACCGGGGCCTGTGTGGGACAGTCGTTGTTCGCTCCGCTGGCCATCCATGGGAAGGCTTGACCCTCACAGTAGTCGTCCACGAAGAGCACGTTGGTCTTGGGCTCGAACATCTGGGTGGTGAGGCCATAGACGTCGTCGTACTCGAATTGATTGCCAGCGTTGTCGGCCACGTGGATGTCAATGATGTAGTCGCTCGGGGACATCGGCGTCGTCCACTTGCCCGTGAAAATCCCGTCGCCAGCCACGGCGTCCCCGCTGTCCGGCCCCCCGTCGTCAAACAGTTGCGCGTTACCCACAGTGTCGCAGTCCACCTCGAACGCGATCGTCCCGGGAATGCTAGTGATCGAGCGATAGTACCCGGTGGACGTGTAAATGAATTGCTTGTGATCTATTCCCTGGCTATCGTCCTCGGGCGAGTCGGGGTCCTTGAACTCCGCGACCACCTGCGCCACGCCGCTGTCACGGTCGAAGACCTGCGCGTACACCGTTATCTCGGAGCCCGGCGCCCGATAGCGGTCGTAGTCTTCGCGCGGCCACTGCAGCGAGGGCAGGTCCATCAGGTCCGGCGGCACCGGGTCAGCCGCCTCCAGCCGCCAGATGTCCGGCTCAGCGCCTGCTGCGTCCTGCCGCCAGGAGGTGAAGAATACCCGGATCGGCTCCCGTGGATTCAGCCCCGGGTTGAAGCAGGGATAGCGGTCGTCCTGCACGTCCTCGGGGTCGAGGTTACTGCGCAGAGTGGCAGCCAGCGCCCCGGTCTCCCCCGCTGAACTCATGGTCCAGATGTTGAAATCCCGGTCCAGGTCGGTGGCCTCGGTCAGCCGGTCCGACGAAAAGGCGATCATCGCGCCGTTATGCCGCCACGCCGGGTCCCGGTCATTGACCTGGGGGTCGCCGCCGCCGTCACTCAGTTGAGTTTCATTCGAGCCGTTTGAGCTAATGCCGAAGACGCGGCTGCCGGTACCGCCCGCGCCCTCGCGCGTGAGAAGTATCGGCACGCCGCCGGCAGCGCCCGTTGGCACCCACGTCGGCTGCGTCTCGTCGGCAGGATTGGTGGTTATCTGCTGGGGAAGCAGAGAGCCGTCGGTGGGGATGATGTAGAGGTCACGGTTCCCGGCCTCATCGCCGCTGAACACGAGCCAGTTGGAATCCGGTGACCAGGTGGGCTCGTACTTGTTGCCCGGGCTCGAGGTTATCTGGGTGACGACCCCGGTGAGCACCTCAACGGTGTAGATCTGCCAGACACCGCCGGTGTTGGAGGAGAAGGCTATGAGTCGGGCACCGGGGCTGAAGGCTGGGTACAGCTCATCGCCCGCCATGTTGGTGATTTGCGCTACCTGCGACCCGTCCACCCGCAGCATCCAGAGGTTGAAGGTGCCATCCTGCGTGGTCGCGCCCGGGTCGAACTGCCCATCGCCGTCGTCATCCACGCCGTTGCTGGAGATGACTATCCGGTTCAACTCACCGTAGGGAGCCGAGAAGGAGTACAGTTCCTCACTGGCGGTAGCGGTAGGCGTGAGCTGGAAGTCCGGGATAGGCCCTGGCCCCTGCTTTGCGCGTAGGTGCGCGAACAGGTCGGGGCGCTCCATTCCTAGGTACCGACGCCCCACCGTCCCTATCCGGGGCCCTGGCCCGACGGAGGGCAGAAGCCTCTCGCCGTGCGGGCCTGTACGCATAATGCCCCCCGCGTAGGGGTACTTCAACGGCGATGGGGCACTAAAGGAGTCGGCACAGGTAACCAGGATGATTGCGGCGGCCATCACTACAACAGGTGTCAGAAGGAGGCGATCCCTCTGCAACACGATCACTCCCTTGGCCTGCTCCTTCGAACGCTTCTGCTAACGCCAACTGCGCCGTCCTCAAGCGGCAGCCAGGGCTCCCGGCAGTGAGCCGGGAGAGCCTCAGCGGTCTGGTCATGCGCGTCTTGCGTCGCGTGCTACATCCCCACCACCCTTACGTGACCGTGCGCGCTCTGTACACAGGCTGCCGTACCACCGGCCGCAAGCGCAGTCGCCCCTGTCCGTGCCCTCTACCAACGGCGTCGGGCAGGATGCCCGACCTACGTGGATATTGCAGCGGATTATAGCACACCCTCGCCTGACAAGGCAAGCTGACCCGACATTAACGAACGGTGACGTGGCGGGCGCCCCCGCGCCCCGCTTGCCTCAACGCTTGTTGTCGGGCTGGAAGCCCGACCTACGCGTGGGTTCTTGGACAAGCCGCCGCCAGAGCCGTTCCGCCTTTGCTCGTGTGTCGTCCGCGGTCCCACTGGTCTCTATGACGTAGTCCGCCCCCGTCTCTTCGATCCCCATCTCCTCGTGCACGCGCAGGCGCGCCTCGGCCTCGGACCTGGTCAGCCCGTCGCGCTGCATCAGCCGGCGCACACGCTCAGCTCGGGGCGCCGTCACCAGCAGCACCCGGTCCACCAGCCTCAGCCCGCCCATCTCGACCAGGTTCGCCGCCTCGATCACGGCTACGGAAAACTGCCCGTCGCGCCTGAGGTCATTGAGCTCCTGCCCCATCCGCGCCACCATCGCCGGATGCAGCATCCGGTTCAGTTTCTCACGGGCCCCGGCATCCCTGAAGATCAGCGCCGCCAGCTCTGCCCTTTTCAGGCTCCCGTCGGCCTCCAGGAATCCCTCCCCGAAGGCCTCAATGACCGCGTGCAGGTGCTCGGTGCCGGGCGCGAGCAACTCGCGCGAGATGTCGTCGGCCCGGATCGTCGCCGCGCCGCATCTCGCCAGTGTCTCCAGCACCACGGACTTGCCCCCTGCTATCGGCCCCAGCAGACCGACAACTATCACGCCTGCCCCTCCGGTGACTGCGTCAGCTACTGATCGGACGACTCGCTCTCGTCCTCCTCCGGCTCGGCAGCCTCCTCGTCGGCCTCATCCTCACCGCCCGCCGCATCCGCCTCACCCGGTACCTCATTCGCTTCGGGAGCCCCCTCAGTTACGGCTTCCCCGTCCGCTTCCTCGGCTGGCTCCTCTGCCGGCTCCTCCGCGGTCTGTTCATCCTCCGGGGCCTGCGCTACCTCAGCAGCCTTCTCCTCGCTCGGCTCCGCCTCCTCCTCGGCCAGGGGCTCATCCTCAGTTGCGGCCGTTTCCTCGGGGGCCTCTGTCTCGGGCGCCTCGGCCATCTCCTCTTCCTCCGCCTGCTTCGCCTCCGCCTCGGCTGCTTCCTCCTCGGCCAAGGGTTCATCCTCAGTTGCGGCCGCTTCCTCGGGGGCCTCCGTCTCAGGCGCCTCGGCCATCTCCTCTTCCTCCGCCTGCTTCGCCTCCGCCTCGGCTGCTTCCTCCTCGGCCAAGGGTTCATCCTCAGTTGCGGCCGCTTCCTCGGGGGCCTCCGTCTCAGGCGCCTCGGCCATCTCCTCTTCCTCCGCCTGCTCCGCCTCCGGCTCGGCTGCTTGCTCCTCGGCCAAGGGTTCATCCTCAGTTGCGGCCGCTTCCTCGGGGGACTCCGTCTCAGGCGCCTCGGCGACCTGCTCCTGGCCTGGATCCGACACCTCGGCCGCCGCGACCTCCTGATTGTCCTCTGCCGCTTGAGCCCGCTCCGCCACCACTCCCAAGACATCAGCGAACTGATCGCCCAGCGTGGGCTTCGCCGTTTCCTGGCTCTGCATATACTCCCGGTACTCGAGCCGCTCCTTCTCTTGCTCGGCGGCTCGCAGAGAGAGCGTCATACGTCGTGCGTCGGGGCGGAGCTTGAGGACGACCAGCGTAACCTCATCGCCCTCTTTGACGGCGTCGGAGGCCTGCTGCAATCGCTTCTCGCTCAGCTCTGCCACCGGAACGAACCCCTCGAGCGGCAGGTCCGCCAGCTCGGCGAAGGCGCCGGTGCGCACGGTTCGCGTTATCTTCGCCTGCACCAGCGCGCCGGGCTTGAGCTTGCGAGCGGCATCTTTCCACGGGTCCGGCAGTATCTGCCGCCGGCCCAGGGAGATGCGGTTGCGCTCGGTGTCCACGTCCAGGACGACCACCCGCAGCGTGTCGCCCACCTTGCACACCTCGGAGGGATGACCCACCCGTCCCCAGGCCATCTCCGAGACGTGCAGCAGGCCGTCCACCCCTCCCAGGTCAATGAAGGCTCCGTACTCGGCGAGACTGCGCACCTTGCCCTCGCACACCAGCCCCTCGCGCAGGCGCGACAGCGTCTCCTCGCGCCGGTGCCGCTTCTCCTCCTCCACCACCAGCCGGTGGGAGAGCACGACCTTCTTGCGCTCCCGGTCGGCCTCCAGCACCTTCAACCGCAGCGATCGCCCCACGAACCGGTCCAGATTCCGCACATCGCGCGTTGCCACGTGCGAGGCCGGCACAAAGCCCGACACGCCCAGGTCTACGCGCAAGCCCCCCTTCACGCGCTCGGTGACCATGGCATCCAGAACTTCACCGCCTTCGGCCGCCTCCAGGATCCTGCTCCACATCCGCTCGTAGTCCGCGCTCTTCTTTGATAGTATTGCTGTCCCATCATCTTCGGCGATGCGCACGACTGCGACCTCTATCTCCTCACCTTGGGCGGGCATTTCCGAGCGGTCCACGAACTCGTACGTCGGTATCAGGCCCTCTGACTTGCCTCCCACGTCCACCAGGAGCCCGTCCTCGTTCTCGGCGACCACGACGCCCTTCACGATCTGGCCCGGCTCGAACTGTCGCGGCCCCGCCACGTCCATCCGACTCGTTCTGTGGACATGTGGCTCGCGCTTCGGCTTCGTCTCTCCGGCAGGCTCGGGCCTCCCGGCCTGCTCTCTCGCGTTCTTTCTCTTGGGCCTTCTCTTCTTGTCCCGGCTGGACTCAAAGTCCCAGGTTGGCATACGCGCGTCCTCCTTCTCCCGTTCACCCTGACTGCGGCGGGCGCCGGTCTCAAAGCTCGGGCGCGCCGCCATGATGAGGTCCTCACTGCCTGGTCACTGCCGATCTGCACATCGCGATCCCGCCCAAGCGGGACCAGCCTACGTCCCTTCCTTCGTGGTAGGGGTCGTTCCCGTTGTCGTTGCCTTTGCCGTTGGCGTTACTGTCGTCGCTGTCGTCGCTGTTGTCACTGTCGTCGCTGCCGTTTCTGCATATCCCGCCAATTGCGTCCCACGGATACGTCAACCGTCAGCGGCACATCCAACTCGAACGCGGATTCCATCACCTCCTTCGCCAGCGCCGCCACCTTACCGGTCTCCCCCTCCGGCGCCTCTACCACCAGCTCATCGTGAACTTGCAGCAGCATCTGCGCGTCCGCGCTCTCCTCGGCCAGGCGCGGCGCCAGGCGCAGCATAGCGAGCTTGATGATGTCGGCCGCGCTGCCCTGGATGGGCGTGTTCACCGCCGCTCGCTCGGCGTACGCCGAGGCGCGCCGGTCGGAGCTGCCGATGTCCGGGATCGGCCGCTTGCGCCCCATCAGCGTGCTCACGAAGCCCTGCTCGCGCGCCACCTGCACAATCTCCTCGGTGTACTTGCGCACGCCCGGGAGCTGCGCGAAGTAGCCCTCGATGAACCTGGCCGCCTCGGCGCGCGCGATCCCGAGCTGCTGCCCCAGCGCCGTCGCCCCCATCCCGTAGATCACCGCGTAGTTGATGGTCTTGGCGCGGCTGCGCATCTCCCTGGTGACCTCGTTCGGCTCCACCCCGAACACCGCCGACGCGGTCCGCACGTGGATATCCTCGCCGGCCGCAAAGGCGGTCACAAGCTGCTCGTCCCCGCTTATGTGCGCGAGGATGCGCAGCTCGATCTGCGAGTAGTCCGCCGCTACGAGCACCCGGTCATCCGCCCCGGACACGAAGCAGCTTCGTATCTCCCGTCCCCACTCGGTCCTGATCGGTATGTTCTGGAGATTCGGGTTACGGCTGGAGAGCCGCCCGGTCGCCGCCACGGTCTGCTCGAAGGTGGTGTGCACACGTCTCGTCTCACTGTCCACCAGCCGCGCCAGCGCGTCCACGTAGGTGGATTTCAGCTTCGAGTACTCCCGGAACTCCAGCACCGCGCGCGCGATCTCGTGCTCCTCGGCGAGGTCCGCCAGCACCGCCGCGCTGGTGGACCATCCCTTCTTGGTGCGCCGGCCCTTGGGCAGTTCGAGCTTCTCGAAGAGCACCTCGGCGAGCTGCTGCGGTGATGCGATGTTGAACTCGCACCCGGCCAGCTCGTGGATGCGCCCCGCCAACTCCTCCATCATCTCGCCGAGCCGCTCGCCGACTTGCTCCAGGCGCTCGAGGTCCACCGCGATGCCCGCCGCCTCCATCTCCGCCAGCACGCTGACCAGCGGCATCTCCAGCTCCTCGAACAACTCCAGCAAGCCCGCCTCGCGCAGGTGCCTGCACAGCGGCTCGCGCAGCCGCCGCGTTGCCACCGCCTCCGCGCACGCGCGGGCCTGGGCCGGCGAGATGCCCTCTGCCGCGCCCGTTTCCCCGTCCGGCAGGCCCGCTCCCAGGTGCTCTTGTGCCAGCGTCCCGATCGAGTGATCGCGCCGCTGCGGCACCAGCAGGTATGACGCCACCTCCGGGTCGAACTCGCAGCCCGCCAGCTCCACCCCGATGCGCTTGAGCGCCCTCATCAGGCCCTTCAGATCGGCCCCTCGCTTGCCTATGCTCTCGTCCGCCAACGCTTCGGCAAGCGCCGGCAGCGCCGCCGGCATCTCCTCGCTCTCCCCGCCGAACAGCGTCCCCTCTGCGGCGTCCCCGACGCCCATCGGCACTACCTTCGCCTCGCTATCACCTGTCGCCACGGCCAGCCCGGCCAGCTCGCCTCCCTCGGTCACGGGCGCCAGGCACAGATGCCCCTCATCCCGCGCCGCTTCGACCAACTCCTCAACTCCGGCCTCGTCACTGACGATCTGAACGTCCACCTCTTGCGCGCCGCTCTCATCGCTCGGCAGGCGCTCCAGCAGGCTGGTGAACTCCAGGTCTGTCACCAGCTCGCGCAACTGCTCCCCGCGCAGCCCCTCCCAGCCGAACTCTTCCAGCGAGGCCTCCACCGGCGCGTCGGTTCGGATCGTGGCCAGGTCCTTGCTCAGCCGCGCGCTCTCGGCGTGCTCTCGCAGCTTCTCCGCCACGCGCTTCGGCTCGATTGCCTCCACGCCATCCAGCGCCTCTTCCACGCTGTCGAACTGCGCCAGGATGGTGTGCGCCGTCTTGTCCCCGATGCCGGGAACGCCGGGGATGTTGTCGGAGCTGTCGCCGGCCAGGGCCTTGAGGTCAACGATCTGCTCCGGGGCCAGGTCGTACTCCTCGCGCACCGTCGCCTCGTCGTATCTCTTCGTCTCGCTGATGCCTCTGACGGTCGCCAGCACCTCGACGGCCGGCCCCACCAACTGGAGCAGGTCCTTGTCGCCGGTGACTATCACGACCTCGTCGCCAGCTTCCTCCGCCTGGCGCGTGACGGTGCCGATGATGTCGTCGGCCTCGTAGCCCTCCACCTGCACCGCGGCCAGGCCCAGGCCCTCGACCGCCCTCTCCAGCAGCGGCAGTTGACTGACCAGCGCATCATCCATCGGCGGGCGGTGCGCCTTGTACTGGTCGTACATCTCATCGCGGAAGGTCGGCCCCGGACCGTCGAAGGCGACCATCACGTAGTCCGGCTGCTCCTGCTCCAGCAGCAGCAGCGCCATCTGCAGGAACCCGTACACCGCGTTCGTCGGCCGACCGTCGCTGGTGGAAAGCGGGGGCAGGGCGTGGAACGCCCGATGGAAGAGGCTATGCCCGTCAATCAACAGGACCTTGGCTGACACGTCGTACTCCTCATTCGAGTCGCCCAGCCTCAGGGCTAGCGACTGCCCCTCAGCTCCAGCATGCTCTCGACGCCCTCCAGGCGATGGTCATACAGCAAGTCCCACATCACTTGTCGCCGCTCAAACCCGAGGTAGCTTCCCAGCCACTCACGCAAGCCCCTGCTGCCGCCGTACTGCTTAAGCTTCGGCTCGCCCTCTATCTCTCCGAGTTCAGCCGCCAGCTCCACCGCATCATGGAAGTTGCCAAGTTCATCCACCAGCTTGACCTTCTTAGCCTGCTCGCCCGTGAATACTCTTCCGTCCGCCAGCTTGCGCACCTGCTCTTCCGTCAGACCGCGACCCTCTGCAACCACGCGCACGAACTGATCGTACACGTTGTCGAGCATCGCTTGCAGCAGCTTCCGCTCATCCTCGCGCATCTCCCGGAAGGGTGAGCCGGTGTCCTTGTACTTCCCGGTGGTCAGCGCGTTGCCGGCCACTCCGATCTTCTCCATCAGCTCGAAGTACTCCAGCGTCTCCATTATGACGCCGATGCTGCCTGTGATGGTGCCGGGATTCGCCACGATCTTGTCCGCGGCCGACGCCACCCAGTAGCCGCCCGAGGCCGCCACGTCCGCCATCGAGACCACGACCGGCTTTTCCTCGGCGAGTCTCTTGACCTCCATGTGTATCGCCTGGGAGGCGGCGGCACTGCCGCCAGGGCTGTTTATGCGCAGCACGACCGCCTTGATGCTGTCATCCTTGGCCGCAGCTCTTAGCTGCAACATTGTGCTCCGCGAGCCTCCGACGGGGGCGAACCACATTGAGTCATGGCCGGCGGAGCTAATTACACCAGATATTGTGATCACGCCCACCCGGTCCCCGAAACCGCCCCACGTGGCCTCCTCGCCACCACGCCCGAGCGCCACCATCGCGACTGCGACGAGCACGACCCCGCCGGCGAGCATCAGCAGGAACACGATGATGCCCGCGACTATCAGCGCGTTGGGGCCGCGCCTGGCCGGGCGCCTCAGAGGCGGCTGCTGACCTGGCGCGGCCGGGGGTGGCTGCGGCGCCCGCCACGTCTGCCCTACCTCTCCGGGACCTCTCTCATCTGACATCGCTGTGCCTCCTCTTTCCCCCCGACCAAGCCGGCATTGACAAAGCCTGTTGGCCCTGATAGACTTCACACAGTGCCGGAGTGGTGGAATTGGCAGACACACCAGACTCAAAATCTGGCGGGGCTCAAACCCCGTGCCGGTTCGAATCCGGCCTCCGGCACCAGCCCCCGGTCCCCTGACGCTCTGCTCAGTCCTGACCAGTCTGCGGCGTTCCGATGCGCCGGAACTTGCGGTAGCGCCGCGCAACAAGCTCCTCCGGGCTCAGGTCGCGCAGGTCATCGAGCGCCCCTTTCATGGCTCGCCCCAGCAGTTGCGCCGCCTGCGCCTTATCGGTGTGCGCGCCCCCGGGCGGCTCCGGCACGATCTCGTCTATCACTTCCAGCCTCAGCGCATCCTCCGGCGTCAGTTTCAACGCTTCCGCCGCCTTCTCCTTCAGCGCCCGGTCTCTCCACAGTATCGCCGCGCACGATTCGGGGGAGATCACCGAGTAGTAGGAGTTCTCCATCATCAGCACCCGGTCGCCCACGCCGATGCCGATGGCTCCCCCGCTTCCCCCTTCGCCGATCACCACGGCGACCACCGGCACCTTCAGCGAGAACATATCCCGCTGGTTGGTCGCGATGGCCTCCGAGATGCCGCGCGCCTCAGCCTCGTCCAGGCAGTCCGCGCCGGGCGTATCTATGAGCGTCATGATGGGCCGCCCCATCTTCTCCGCCAGCCGCATGACACGCATTGCCTTCCGGTAGCCCTCGGGACGCGCCATCCCGAAGTTCCGACGCATCCGCTCTCGAGCCTGTCGCCCCTTCTGATGGCCTATGACCGCCACCGGCTCGCCGTACAGCCAGCCCAGGCCGGCCACGATTGCGCCATCGTCGCCGTACCTGCGGTCTCCGTGCAACTCCGCGAAGCCCTGGATGAACTCGCCCACGTAGTCGAGTGTGTACGGCCGGTCTTCGTGCCGCGCCAGCTCCACCCGCTCCCAGGCCGACAGTCCGCTTCCGGCCGTCTGCCCGCCGGCCTGGTCGGCCGCATCCTGCTGGGCTCCCTCCGGCTCGGCGGGCGACCTTCCCCTTCTCAGGCCCGGCGGCCCGCCCTCGCCGCACCACGCGAGAAGCTGCGCCAGTGTCTCGCGCAGTTCCCCGCGCCGCGTCAGTACGTCCAGCATCCCGTGCGCGTACTGATACTCGGCGGTCTGCACCCCCTCCCCTATCTGCATCCCCGTCACCTCGATCACCCGCGGCCCGGCGAAGCCCATCGCCGCCTCCGGCTCCGCCAGCACCACGTCGCCCAGGAAGGCGTAGCTGGCCAGCACGCCGCCGTAGGTGGGGTGCGTGAGCACGCTGACGTACGGCAGCCGCGCCTCCGAGAGCTTCTCGGCGGCTCCGGCGGTCTTGGCCATCTGCACCAACGAGATGAGGCTCTCCTGCATCCGCGCCCCGCCGGAGGCGCAGAAGATGACGACCGGCAGACGTCGCTCGATCGCCCTTTCCATCAGCCGCGCGATCCGCTCGCCCACCGCACATCCCATGCTCCCCCCGATGAACGCCAGGTCCATCAACCCCAGGGCCACTGGCATCCCCTGGATCTTGGCCTCCCCCGTGAGCACGGCCTCGGTCATCCCGGTCTTCCGGCGCGCGTCCTCCAGCTTCTCCGCATACTCGGGGAACTCAAGCGGGTCGCACAGCGGCAGATCGCGGTCCCACTCAACGAAGCTGCCCTCGTCGGCGGTCACCTGGAGCCGCTGCCACACAGTGAGCCGGAAGTGATGATCGCAGCGCCCGCACACCCACAGGCCTTGCTCCAACTCCCTGGCGTAGAGCAACTGCCGGCAGCCGGGGCACTCCTCCCACAGACCCTCGGGGATGTCGTCCTCAGGTCTGTTGCGTTTGTCGCCACGATCGAATGCGGGGCTCAACCTGCACCTCCGCAGCGCATATTCGCCGTCACCCTCCACATACCTCGCTAGGCCACCTCTATCTTGCCCTCGGCGCGAGGCTCCCAGCAGAGCGAGAAGAGCAGGAAGATCGGCAGCCAGTCAATCCTGCTCCCTATCCCGGCGCGCACCAGCCATCCTATCAGCACCGCGCAGCTTGCCGCCACCAGCGCCACGTGTGTCGGCTGCCTGTACCTGCCGATCCGCCCGAACACCGTCTGCCCGGCCCGCCGCAGCACCAGGCACGCGATCATCACCATCGCCAGGCCCGACAGCAGCCCGCCATCAAGCCAGGCATCCAGCCAGGCATTATGCGCCCGATTGAAGCCCGCGTGCTGCAGGTAGCGAAGCTGCGAGCCGCCAAAGCCGAAGAACGGGTGCTTCTCGATTAACTCCAGCGCCACCGACCAGATGAGCAGGCGCCGCTGCACACTTCTGAAGCCGCTGCCCCTTCCCGTCATCAGGTCGTGCACGCGCGTGAGCGTCGGCGAGTGCCCGAACGTTGGCATCTCGGCGAAGGCGAACATGCCCATGACTATCACGACCACCAGACCCAGGACCCACCACTGCCGCCGCGCGGCGAAGATGATGACGCTCGCCACGAGGGCGGCGGCAATCGTCGCCCGCGTCCCCGACAGCAGCATCGCCAGCACGATGACCGCCACACCCACCGCCCACGCGGCTCTGCCAACCCACTTCCTCGCGCTCAGTGCCGCCACCAGCGCCAGCGGGAACGCCACGTTCAGCATCCCCGCGAAGATACCCGCGTTCTCGTAGATGGACTGATAGCGGCCCTGCGGGCTGATGGCGGGGCTGCCCAGCAGCCGCGCCGTGAGGCTCCCTCCGGCGAAGAAGTCGCCCACCGCCAGCGCGCCGAAGAGCAGAATGAAGATCACCGTCGCCTGCGTCACCAGCCGGCAGCGCCGCTGGTCAGCGCAGATGGCTCGCGTAGCCGGCGCGAAGGCCAGCCAGACGAAGGTCCAGCGGATGAAGTCCTTCCCGGCCAGCCCCACCTCCCTGGCGTTGGGCAGCGATACCGCCAGGCCGGTCAGAAACAGCACTCCCGGCACAATCGTCGGACTGCTCACGTACCATCGCTGGATGAAGTTCCGCGGGCCCCTGGTCAGCCCCAGGTAGATGAGCACGAGCGAGGCCGCTGACAGCGGCGCGTACGCCAGGGACTGCCCGCTGATGCCGAAGAAGGCCCGCGTGAACAGCGTGAAGAGGAAGACGCCAACCAGGTAGAGCCCCGTGGCGAGCAGCATCAGCTCTCCGGCTCACCTCCACCGCCGATGACGGGGGGGCCGTGAATGGAAAGGCCGAATGGGGCCCCTCCATCACGGCCCCCTCTCATTGCCAGTAGGCGCCAGTTAATGATATGATGGACGCGTCGCCCGAATCCGAGAGAGGCCAGCTTGCGATGTCGCTGGACGAACTGCGGGACAAGATTGACCGAACTGACGAGCAAATCCTCGATCTCCTGCTCGAGCGGGGCAGGATTGCCCAGGAGATCGGGCGCATCAAGGCGGACAAGGAGAGACCCGCCTATGCCCCGGCACGAGAGGCGGAGTTGCTCGCCGCCCTGCTCTCTCGCGATCTCTCGCCGCTGGACGCCGAGGCCGTCGCCGGCGTCTTCCGCGAGATGATCTCCGCCTGCCGCGCCTTACAGACCCCCCTCACCGTCGCCTACCTGGGCCCTGAGCACACCTTCACTCACGCCGCCGCTCAGAAGCACTTCGGCCAGAGCTGCGAGTTCCTGAGCCAGCCCTCCGTCCCCGATGTCTTCGCCGCAGTCGAGCACGCGCACGCTGATCTCGGCGTCATCCCCATCCAGAACTCAACCGAGGGCGTCGTGGGCGCCACCCTTGATTGCCTGCTGGACACGAGCCTGCGCATCTGTGCGGAGATCTACGTTCCCGTTCACCACTACTTGGTCGCTCGCTATGCCCTTGACGAGATCCGCGCGGTGATCTCGCACCCACAGGTCCTCGCCCAGTGCCGCCGGTGGCTGCGCGAGAGCCTGCCGGGCACGGAGCAGATACCGACCTCCAGCACCAGCGCCGCGGCTCAGGCTGCTGCCAACCAGGAGGGCCTCGCCGCCATTTCCCCCCTTGAAGCCGCCGAGGCCCACGGCCTGAGCGTCCTGGCCGAGAACATAGAGGACCTGCCGAACAACCGCACCCGGTTCTTCGTCATCGGCGACCTGGACCCGCCGCCGACAGGCTCCGACAAGACCTCAGTGGTCTTCAGCACGCCGCATCGCGCCGGAGCCCTCCACCAGGCGCTCGCGGCCTTCGCGCAGCACGGCATCAACCTGACGCTGATTCAGTCGCGCCCCGCCCGAGGCAAGCTCTGGGAGTACGTCTTCTTCGTAGACTTCGAGGGACACGCCGACGACGAGTCTCCCGCCCGTGCTCTCGCCGAGCTGCGAGACTACTGCGCTTTGCTGAAGGTCCTCGGCTCCTACCCGTCCCAGCAGGCGGACCTATAGCCGGCTATCCAGCTCCGCCATCTTTTCCAGGGCGGCCTGGCCCTGGTCGGTCCTCGTGAACTCCCCCACTTGCTCGATGCGCTCCTTCAGGCCCTTCTGGCCCGCCAGGAACTGACCGATCTTGAAGTGCCGCTCCAACTGCTCGGAGTCCGTCGAGATGTCCGAACCGCCCTCCAGGTACG